>NZ_DATIND010000121.1 GCF_035474595.1 Longimicrobium sp. | reverse complement strand
GAACATCACCCGCTGCTCTGGTTCGCGTCCGCGCATCCATGCTCCCGGCCGAAGGTTACGGCAATTTACAGCCGTGCCGCTTCGACCGAAAGTGTACATTGCGATTTTTAGCAGCCTGTTAGGACTTAGGACTTAGGACTTAGGACTTAGGACTAAAAACAAGGGCCGGGCCCGCGGAAGCGGAGCCGGCCCTCGCCCGTGAAGCCCGTCGCGAAGGCAACGACCCGAAGTCATCCCCCCTTGGCCATCGAATCCAGGAAGTCCTTGTTGGCCTTGGTCTTCCGCATGCGGTTGAGCAGGAAGTCGATGGCTTCCGCCGGCGGCATGTCGGAGAGGAAGTTGCGCAGCAGGTAGACGCGCGTGAGCTCCATCTCCGTGAGCAGCAGGTCCTCGCGGCGCGTGCCCGAGCGGTTGAGGTCGATGGCCGGGAAGATGCGCCGGTCGGCGATGTGGCGATCGAGCACGAGCTCCATGTTGCCGGTGCCCTTGAACTCCTCGAAGATCACCTCGTCCATCCGGCTCCCCGTTTCCACCAGCGCGGTGGCCACGATGGTGAGCGAGCCGCCCTCCTCGATGTTGCGCGCGGCGCCGAAGAAGCGCTTGGGCTTGTGCAGCGCGTTGGCGTCCACGCCGCCCGACAGGATCTTCCCCGAGTGCGGCACCACCACGTTGTAGGCCCGCGCCAGGCGGGTGATGCTGTCCAGCAGGATCACCACGTCGCGGCCGTGCTCCACCAGGCGCTTGGCCTTCTCCAGCACCATCTCGGCCACCTGCGTGTGGCGGTCGGCGGGCTCGTCGAAGGTCGACGAGATCACCTCGGCCTTCACGTTCTCCTGCATGTCGGTGACCTCTTCGGGCCGCTCGTCGATGAGCAGCACGATCAGGTGCACCTCGGGGTGGTTCTCGGTGATCGCGTTGGCGATCTTCTGCATCAGGATCGTCTTGCCCGCCTTCGGGGGCGCGACGATCAATCCGCGCTGTCCCTTGCCGAGCGGGGCCACCAGGTCCATCACCCGCATCGACAGGTCGCCGCCCGTGGTCTCCAGGTGCACGCGGTCGTCGGGGTAGCGCGGGCGCAGGTTGTCGAAGGCGATGCGGTGCTTGGCCTTTTCCGGCTCGTCGCCGTTCACCCGCTCCACCTTCAGCAGCGCCAGGTAGCGCTCGCCCTCCTTGGGCGGGCGCACCTGCCCCAGCACCGTGTCGCCGGTGCGCAGGTCGAACCGCTTGATCTGGCTGGGGCTCACGTAGATGTCGTCGGGCCCGTACAGGTAGTTCCAGTCCTGCGAGCGCAGGAAGCCGTACCCCTCGGGAAGGACCTCGAGCACGCCCTCGCCGCGCAGCACGACCTCGGAGTCGAGCAGGTTCTGCTCGATCCGGTAGATCAGGTCCTGCTTACGGAGGCCGGAGTAGTTGGAGATGTTGAGCCCCTCGGCCATCTCGTGCAGCTCGGAGATGCTCTTCGACTTTATGGAGGTGATGTCCACGACTGGCTCCGATTACGTTATGCTGGCAGTCCGCGGCCGCGGGGCCCGGTGCCGCCGCGTCCGCTGGATTGTTCCGATGTAGCAGGGAAGAAAAACCAGGGAGGAGGCGCGGCACGCGCCCTGGAACCGGCAAGACTGATTTGTTCGTTGGGATCTGTGGCCCAACGTAACTGCCGGTACAAGCCGACGCAAGAGAAAACATCTGGCTACGCCAGCGTTTTCCCCGCTTCGGGGCACCGGCCCCGCGCTGCTCCCTGGCAGTGGTTGCGCGGGCGGGGCGCACGATCCGGGCCACCCTCGTTGCTCCCCGCCGCCATCCTCTGCCGAGTTGCATTTCAATCGCACGCCCTCCCCACCCGTCCGCGGCCGCGCGGTCCCGTTGCTGGTGAGGCATACCCTGCCGCCATCCACTTGTGCCCTGAGCCCGGCTCAGCCGGATTAGCGGAAGATGAAGCCACGGCGCGGGTTCCGCTGTGCTCCCGCACCTCGTAGCAGCGCGTTCACTTTCTGCATACCGGGCAGATAGAGCGCCGTGCCGTCCGAAGAAGAGACGCTCCGTCCGCACGGCGTTAAGGCTCGCGCGGGAGCGGGCTACTCCACCGAGAGCGAGAACGGGGTGAAGTCGGTGTCGCGGTCGAACCAGTCCTCGTGCTCGTGGCGCTTCAGGAAGGCGACGATGCGGTAGGTGAGCGGCGTGGCCACGGCCTCCCACGCGACCTTGATGACGTAGTTGGAGAGGACCACCTTCACGACCGTGGCCGTGTCCCACACGCCCAGGAAGGCGGCGGGGTAGAAGATGAGCGAGTCCACCGCCTCGCCCACGACGGTGGAGCCGATGGTGCGCATCCACAGGAAGCGGCCGCCGGTGCGCAGCTTCATCTTGGCCAGGGTGAACGAGTTGGCGAACTCCCCCGCCCAGAAGGCGACCAGCGAGGCCAGGACGATGCGCGGCGTCTGCCCGAACACCGCCTGCATCGTCGCCTGCCCCTGCCACCCCGGCGCCGCCGGCAGCGCCAGGATGATCCAGCTCATGAGCGAGGCGAAGATCAGCGCGCCGAAGCCGGCCCACACCACGCGCCGCGCCCGCGCGTAGCCGTACACCTCCGTCAGCACGTCGCCGAACAGGTAGCTGATGGGGAAGAAGAGCACGCCCGCGCCGAACACCACCGGCCCCACGTGCGTCGGCTTGCCCACGCCGATCAGGTTGGAGCACAGCAGCACGGTCACGAACGCCGCCATGATCAGGTCGTAGTACCGGTACCTGCGCGGCGCGTGCGGGGCGGTTTCGGAGCGGGGCATCTGCGGGCGATGGAGACGGAGATGGGGAGCGGTGGGTGTGAGAGCGTGCATCTTAGCCATCCCGCGGCGGGGGGGAAACGGCGGCCGCCCTGGCCCCCGCGTCCACGGCGCGCGAATCCCGGGAACCGATGGCGCCGCGGATCGTATACAGTCCCGTTGTGAAATGGAGACGGATGCGCTAAGTTGCTGCGCGGTCCCGATCTTGCTCCCGCAGGCGGGACCGTTTTCATATCCGTTGAAGAGGTTTTGAGGATGCAGCAACGTCCCGTCATCGGCATTCCCACGCAGACGCTCCAGTCCATCGACCGCATCCCCGAGGACCTTCCGGCGTCCTGGGTGATGAACCAGCGGTATTTCCACGCGTGCACCGAGGTCGGCGCGGTCCCGTGGATGGTGCCGCTCCTGGACGACGACCCGGAAACGCTCCGCGCCATCTACGACCGCCTGGACGGGATCTTTCTTCCCGGCGGCGTGGACATGGACCCGCGCTCGTACGGCTGCGCGGCCCACGAGCTGTGCGGCCGCACCGACCCGCCGCGCGACGCGGTGGAGCTGGCGTTCGCGCGCTGGGCCATCGAGGACGGCAAGCCGGTCTTCGGCGTGTGCCGGGGGATGCAGGTGCTGAACGTGGCGGCGGGCGGCAGCCTGGTGCAGGACTGCGGCACGCTGTACCAGGGCGCCATCAAGCACGACTACTTCCCCGGCGCCGGCTGGGCGCGCGACTACCTGGCGCACCCCATCCGCATCGCCGAGGGGTCGCGGCTGCACCAGGCGTTCGGGGTCACGGAGGCGCCCGTCAACTCCATGCACCACCAGGGGATCTGCGACCTGGGCGAGGGGCTGGTCGCCACCGCGTGGGCCACGGACGGCCTGGTCGAGGCGCTGGAGTCGGCGCGCGAGGACCACTTCCTGGTGGGTGTGCAGTGGCACCCCGAGATGCTGCTGGACACCGACGAGGGCACCC
Source organism: Longimicrobium sp. (assembly GCF_035474595.1). Classification (NCBI taxonomy): domain Bacteria; kingdom Pseudomonadati; phylum Gemmatimonadota; class Longimicrobiia; order Longimicrobiales; family Longimicrobiaceae; genus Longimicrobium; species Longimicrobium sp. The sequence goes on along the minus strand of NZ_DATIND010000121.1, from coordinate 98,062 downwards.
GCCGCCTCTTCGAGGCCTTCATCGAGGCCGCCAACCAGTACCACAACGCGGCGATGCTGGCCTGATCGCCGTCTCCGGACGATCGAACGACGAAGGGGCGCGAGCGAATCGCGCCCCTTCGTCGTTTCTCCAACCTCGCCAGATCTCACGCGGAGACGCATGGCCGGGCAACTCCGCGTCTCCGCGTCTCCGCGTGAGATCCAGCGATGCGGAGGAGTCGCGGAGAAGGATCGCCTACAGCTTGGAGTACTGCAGCTTGGGCGCGGGCAGCCGCGGGGGGACGGCAAGGAGGAAGCGCAGCGCCTGGTGAAGGCGGCGAGCCCAGGCGCGCTCGTTGTGGCGGCCGCCCAGCTCCACGTAGAACAGCAGGTCGTGGCCGCCGCGGTAGCCCTTCTCCTCGAGCAGCGCCTTCATCCGCCGCGTGTCGTTCAACTCCTCGCGCCCCTCGCCCGTCCCCACGTCCAGGTAGATGCGCCCCGGCGCGAACGGCCGCTCGCGCACCCAGTCGTAGATGCGGTGGCCGCCGAACCAGAACGCCGGGCTCATCACCCCCGCGAAGCCGAAGACCTCGGGGTTGCGGAAGAAGGCATAGAGGGAGATGAGTCCCCCCATCGACGAGCCGGCGACGCCCGTGGCCGCGCGCTCGGGGCGGGTGCGGAAGTCGGCGTCCACCATGGGCTTCACCGTCTGGACGATGAAGTCCACGTAGGCGTCGCCCTTCCCGCCCTGCTTGTGGCCGGCGTCGCGGAACGGGCTGTACTCGTCCAGCCGCGCCGGGGTGTTGGGAATGCCCACCACGATCGCCTCGATCCCCTCGGCGCTCACGTCCTCGAGCGTCTGGTCCACTTCCCACTCCTCGCCGAAGCTGGTGGCGCGGTCGAACAGGTTCTGCCCGTCGTGCATGTAGATGACCGGGTAGCGCCGGTCGCCGCGCGCGTACGACGGCGGAAGGTAGACCAGCAGGTCGCGCGCGTTGCCGAGCTGCGGGCTTTCCACCCCCGCCAGCACCTTCACGGTGCCGACCACGGTGTGCCCCTCCTCGGCGATCATGTGGTAGTCCTTCCACGCCCGCCCGGCGGACGCGTCCCGCGCCGTATCTTCCTGTGACATCTATCCTTCAGCCTTTCAGCACCAGCGTGCGAACGTCCGCGTGAGGTCCGCCGGATGGCGGAAGATCCAGTCGGGCGAAAGGGAGGCGATCCTGTTCACGAACCGTTCCGCCTCGCCCTCACCCGTCTTGGGCCAGAGCACGGCGGCGGTGCGCATTCCCGCCGCGCGCCCCGCCTCCAGGTCCACCGTCGAGTCGCCGACGTAGACGACCTCCGCGGGGCTTACCGCCATCTCGCGCGCGGCGGCCAGGAGGCCGCGCGGGTCCGGCTTGGGCGCTTCCGCATCGTCCTCCGTCACCACCACGGCGAAGGGGCCCAGCGCCATCTCCCGCTCGGTGACTTCCCAGGCGTGGCGCCCCTTGCCGGTGACGATGCCGAGCGGGTAGCCGGCGGAGCGCAGCGCGGCCAGCATCTCGCGCACCCCGTCGTACACGCCGTCGGCCAGCGCGCCGTGCAGCTCTTCGTAGTGGCGGCGGAACTCGGCATGGCAGGCGTCGCCGCGCTCGGGGCCCAGCAGCTCGCGCAGGAAGCCGCGCTCCGAGGTCGGGCGCAGCCGGGCGACGTCCTCGTCGGTCAGCCGGTGGCCCAGGAACGGCTCCAGCGCGCGCTGGTAGCTTTCCCCGTACAGCCGCCAGGTGTCGATGAGCGTGCCGTCCAGGTCGAACAGGATGGCGCGCGGAAGCGGTGCGGCGGTCATGTCTCCACCAGTTCTGGGGATGGGGATAAAGGTATCCGGCGCCGCGTCCGGCTGCGAGAGGGGCGCCTTGCCCGCATCCCCCCGCCTCGCCATCGTTCGGATGCCCGATCCAGACGCCCAGTCCGTCGACGTGCCGAGATGCGAATCATCCCCCCGCTTTCCATGCTCTTCCTTGCCGCCGCGCCCGCGCTGGCCCAGGCGCCCGTGGAGGTGCGCGCGGGCGACGCGATCGTGAACGCGTGGCGGGTGGAGGCGCGCACCGACACCTTCGCCATGGCGTTCGAGTCCGGCGGCGCGGCGCTGCTGGTGATCCGCACCGCGCACGCGGGCGAGGCGGCGGCGCCCACGCTGCTGCGCGTGGAGCGCATCTCCACGCTGGAGGGAACGGAGGTCAGCATGGACTCGTTCGCGGCGCGGCGGACGTCGCTGGTGCCCGTGTACGACGTGGAGCACCATCGCCGCAGCACGCGGACGCTCACCTTTCCTCCCGGGTCGGTGACGGGGAAGAAGGAGACGGGCGGGGTGCGCACGCCGGTGAACGCCACGCTCGACCCGCCGGCGTTCTACATGAACACCACCGACCTGATCCTGGCCTCGCTCCCGCTGGAGCAGCGCCGCGAGTTCCGTGTGGCCATGTGGGACCCGGACCACGGCGCCTACACGCTGCGCCTGCACCCCGCCGCCGCCGAGACCACGCGCACGGTGGACGGCGGCACCTGCGATGCCTGGAAGGTGGAGGTGGACGAGAGGAACGGCCGTTCCACGTATTGGGTGGAGCGGCGGACGCAGGCGCTGCTGGCCTACGTGGCCGAGGGGATGGAGATCCGCATCGTGCGCCACGCCGCGTGCCCGGCGTCGGACGGGCGGCGGGAGTCGCGCTGACGAATCGAACGAAAACCACGGGGAGGAGGGGACGATGGGGTTCGACCAGTATCACGAGCCGCCGAACGAGCTTCCGGACGAGGTGCGCACCTTCGCGCGCATGATCCTGTCGCTGATCGAGGAGGCGCAGGCCATCGACTGGTACGAGCAGCGGATGGCGGTGGAGAAGGACAAGGAGGCAAAAGCCATCATGCGCAACGCGCAGAAGGAGGAGTTCAAGCACTTCGGGATGGACTTGGAGTTCCTCCTGCGCAGGAAGCCGCAGTGGCGCGAGATCCTGCAGGGCATCCTCTTCCAGGACGGCGACATCGTGGAGCACGGCGAGGAGGCCGAGGAAGCGGTGGACTGAGCGAGGCCGGCGGAACGGGAAAACGGGCGGGGGACGGTGTGCTTGCCGTCCCCCGCCCGTTTTCGTCTGGCAGACGAGTTTCTCCGCGTGACGCCGTCTTTTCCTGATCGTTGGGCTCACCCGCGGTTCGGGCGAATCCAATCGGCGTCAATCGCAGGTGGCGTACGGGCCGGTGTTCGCACACTCCGGGCAGGTGCGTTGCGGCCGCGTGGTGACGATCTCCGCCAGCGCGCAGGTGGCGTACGGCGAGCTGTTGGCGCACTCCGGGCAGGTGTACGGCCTTCCGGTGACGTGCCCCGCCACGGTTCCGCGGCCGGCGGCCGGCACCGCCCCGGTGGGGAACGACTCCACGCGCAGGTGCTCGGGGCTCAGGGAAAGCTTCTTCATTTCGGTTCCTCGCTGGAAAAGAGGCGTCGGTCCGCCGAAGCGCGTCAGTCGTTCACCGGCGACGCGCACTCCGGGCAGGTGTAGCGGGGCACGGTGGTCACGATCCCCGGCGCCATGCCGTCGCGCGGCAGCTCCTCGGTGGGGAACGAGTCCACGCGCAGGTGGTCCGGCCTCAGCTTCATCGTCTTCTTCATCCCGGCTCCTCGTGGTGAAGGTGTGTGGACCGTCCGGAAGCGCCGCCTCAGACCACCGGTGGCGTGGCGCACTCCGGGCAGGTGTAGATCGGGTAGCAGGTGGGGTTCCCCGCCCTGGTGAATGTCACGTGCGCGTGGACCGTCCCGCGCTCCGGGGCGGCGTTGGAAGTGGCGGCGAACGATTCGACGCGCAGCGCGTCGGGGTGGAGACGGAGCTTGGCCGGCATGGAGTTCCTCCGTGAGCGGGATGGATGCGTCCGCCCTCGTGCGGTGGGATCACGACGGCTGGATGGACGCTGCGCGATGGCGCGAGGAGAACGCGTATCTCCGAAGAGTGCCGCGTCGCGCGCAGGACGTCAACCCCTGCCGGATCGATGTTAATCGGCCAGTGGGACGAGGCGGGGGAGCCCGGCGTGGACGTATGTTTTTTGCATCACGGGGATGCGAATCCGGCGGGGCGCGTCGGGTGTTTCCGCACGTCCGCCGCGCGTTTGCGTGGGGCGTGCTCCGCGGGCGCGCGGGCGGCGGGATCATCTCCCTTGACGCGGCAAGAGCGATGTAGACACGTTGCGTTTCCATCCCCTCGCGGGGACCTTCCAACCTTCTCCCCCCAAGCAGGAGGTGCACATGGCGTCAGCGCCCAGTTTCACAACCGACCGCATCCGCAACGTGGTGGTGGTGGGCCACGGCGGCAGCGGCAAGACCACGCTGATCGACGCCTGCTGCCACACCTCGGGCGCCTCGCGCCGCCACGGCTCCAGCGCCGACGGCACCGCGCTCACCATGTTCACCCCCGAGGAGGTGTCGCACGGCATCTCCATGAACACCTCGGTGGCCTACGCCACCTGGAACGACGCCAAGATCAACTTCGTCGACACCCCCGGCTACCTGGACTTCCTGGGCGAGACCAAGGCCGGCATCCGCGTGGCCGACGGCGCGCTGATCTGCCTTGCCGGCCCCAGCGGCGTGGAGGTGGGCACCGAGCGCGTGTGGGAGCTGGTGCAGGAGCGGCATCTTCCCGCCATGCTCTTCGTGACCATGATGGACCGCCCGAACGCCGACTTCGAGCGCGTATACCAGGATGTGAAGGAGCACCTGACGGCCAAGGTCATCCCCGTCGAGGTGCCCATCGGCTCGGGCGAGGGGTTCAGGGGGATCGTGAACCTGTTCGCCGACAGGGCCTACTTCTTCAAGGGCGACGGGAGCAGCGACGAGTACGACGAGCGCGACATCCCGCCCGAGATGAAGGAGACCGCCGACCGCTACTACGCCGAGCTGATCGAGACCATCGCCGCGACGGACGACACGCTGCTGGAGCACTACCTGGAGGGCGACACCATCACCCGCGAGGAGGCGATCCACGCCCTGAAGCAGGCCATGCTCCGCGGCGAGCTGTACCCGCTGCTCTGCGGCGTGCCCACCGCCGAGTGGGGCACGCGCGCGCTGCTGCAGCGCCTGGTGGAGCTCATGCCCAGCCCGCAGGAGCGCCCCGCCGAGGAGGCGCAGGGGCGCACCGGGAACGTGATCGAGCTGCGCAACCTGAACAGCGACCCGTTCGCCGCGCTGGTGTTCAAGACCACCAGCGAGCCGCACGTGGGCGAGCTGTCGTTCTTCCGCATCTTCGGCGGGAGCGTGAAGAACGGCGGCGAGGTGCTGAACGCCAGCCACGACAAGGCCGAGAAGCTGGCCCACCTCTCCATCGCCCAGGGAAAGGAGCGGGTGGAGATCGACGAGCTGCGCGCCGGCGACATCGGCGTGGTGGCCAAGCTGCGCGACACGCACACCAACGACACGCTGAGCGCGCCCAGCCACCCGCTCACCCTGGCCGGCGTCGACTTCCCCGAGCCCGACATCGCCGTGGCGCTCGAGGCGGCCAACCGCAACGACGAGGACAAGCTCTCGGTGGGGCTGCACAAGCTGCACGAGGAGGACCCCTGCTTCGCGGCCGAATACAACGCCGAGCTGGGGCAGACCATCGCGCGCGGCCTGGGCGAGCTGCACCTGGAGGTGCAGATGGAGCGGCTGAAGCGGAAGAACGGGGTCGAAGTGGTCATCAAGGCGCCGCGCATCCCCTACCGCGAGACCATCCGCGCCGCGGCCGAGGGGCACGGGCGGCACAAGAAGCAGACCGGCGGCCGCGGCCAGTTCGGCGACGCGCACCTGCGCCTGAAGCCGCTGCAGCGCGGCGGCGGCTACAAGTTCACCGACTCCATCGTGGGCGGGGTCATTCCCGGCAAGTACATCCCCGCGGTCGACAAGGGGGTGCAGGAGGCGGCGCAGCGCGGCTTTCTGGCCGGCTTCCCCATGGTGGACTTCGAGGCCGAGGTGTACTTCGGCAGCTACCACTCGGTGGACAGCAGCGAGATGGCGTTCAAGATGGCCGGCATCCTGGCCTTCCACGCGGCCGCCGAGAAGGCGCAGCCGGTGATCCTGGAGCCGATCATGGAGGTGGAGGTGTTCAGCCCCGACGAGTACGTGGGCGACGTGATCGGCGACCTGAACCAGCGCCGCGGGCAGATCCTGGGGATGGAGCCGGCGGGGCGCAGCCAGAAGGTGCGCGCGCTGGTGCCGCAGGCCGAGCTGTACAAGTACAGCACCACGCTGCGCTCGCTCACGCAGGGACGCGCCACGCACACGCGCAAGTTCCACAGCTACCAGGACGTGCCGCAGCACGAGGTACCCAAGCTCATCGAGCACGTGAAGAAGGAGCGCGAGGAGCTCGCCGCCGCGAAGTAGTCATCGCCGCGGGTTGGACGCGAGAAACGAATCGGGGTGCCCGTCCGCGGGCACCCCGATTTTCGTGGGTGGAGATTGGATTCGCGCTCAGCTGCCGCCGTCCGGCTCGGCCTCGCCGTTCTCGCCAGGGATGGGGACGTCGAAGGGGTCTTTCAGCACCACCGTGCCGTTTTCGCTGAAGACCATCGGCACCCCAGCGGCGCGATGGCGGCGCACAGCATCCGCGAAGGCGCGGCCGACCGCGCGGTCGATTGCGCGGTGCTCGCGCATCAGACGGTTGATGTCCACCTCGGTGCGCTTCGGCATCTCACTCACCTCGCTCGTACGCAAGTACCTGCCGCTGCAAGGCACGGCGGATCGGTTCGGGGCGGCGGGTGCGGAATCGTAAACGCAGCCCGATGCCGGACACAACAGCGCGGACCCGAACCTGCAACGCTTCCGCCACCGCATGACACCGGGCGGAGGAGCGATGGCGCGACAGAAGCGGGGCACGGGGCGGACGTTCGTGGGGATCTCGGGGTGGACGTATCCCGGGTGGCGGCGCGTGTTCTACCCCGAGGGGCTGGCGCACCGCCGCGAGCTGGAGTACGCCAGCCGGAAGCTGGACTCCATCGAGATCAATGGCTCGTTCTACTCCCTGCAGCGCCCCACCAGCTACGCCAGGTGGTACGACGAGACGCCGCCCGGCTTCGTGTTCGCGGTGAAGGGAAGCCGTTTCATCACCCACATGCTCAAGCTGCGCAACGTGGAGACGGCGCTGCCGAACTTCTTCGCCTCGGGCGTGCTGCGGCTGCGCGAGAAGCTGGGCCCCATCCTCTGGCAGTTCCCCGAGCGGATGCCGGCGGACTTCGAGCGCTTCGCCCGCTTTCTCGAGGCGCTGCCGAAGACCTCCGGCCAGGCGGCGGAGATCGCCGAGCGGCACGACGGTCGCCTCGACGGCCGTGCGTGGACGGAGGCGGAGGCGGAGATTCCGCTGCGGCACGCCTTCGAGATTCGCCATCGGGAGTTTCTCGGCCCCGACTTCGTCGCCCTGCTGCGCGAGCACAACGCGGCGCTGGTGTTCGCCGACACCGCCGGGCGCTGGCCGTATGCGGAGGACGTGACCACGGACTTCGCGTACGTGCGCCTGCACGGCGCCGAGCAGCTGTACGCCAGCGGCTACACCGACGAGCAGCTGGACTGGTGGGCCGCGCGCATCCGCGAGTGGCGGCGCGGCTGCCAGCCCGCCGACGCCACCTGCGTCGCGGACCTCGCCCTCGACACCGCCGCCGGGCGCGACGTGTACGTCTACTTCGACAACGACGCCAAGGTCCACGCGCCCTTCGACGCCATCCGGCTGAAGGAGCGTCTGAGTGGTTGAGTTGCGAACGAAGAGCTTGCGCTATTTCGAGGTAGTCATAAATTTATGTACAACATTTCTGAGGACGCATGTACGAACGAGATCCGAGTTCCAAGCCGCGCCGCGTGCGTGAGGCGGCGGCGCGTTGGGAAACACTTCCTCGGGAGCAGGAGTGGGTGTCCGCTGCCGACTTCAAGGCCCAGTGCCTTCGCCTCATCGAGGCGGTGCGGCAGGGCCAGCGAGAAGTTGTCGTCACGCGCTACGGAAAGCCCGTGGCCAAGCTCGTCCCGTATCCAGACGAGACCATGTCCTTCATCGGCCATCTGAAAGGTACGGTCGTCTCCCACGGCGACATCGTCAGCCCAATCGGCGAGGAGTGGGAGGCAGACACCGATGCGTAGTCTTCCCGAGCCTCCGCTGCTGCTCGACACGCATGTGTGGATCTGGGCGATGACCGGGGCGGAGGGAGATCTCGGGCAGAACGCACGATCCGCCATGACCGCCGCAGCCCGGGCAGGGCGGGTGCTCGTCTCCGTCATCTCCGTCTGGGAGGTGGGGATGCTAGAGGCGAAAGGACGAATCCACTTCTCGCTGGAGGTGGGCGAATGGGTACGCCGCGCGCTCGCGGCGTCCGGAACCACGCTCGCGCCGCTGACACCCGAGGTCGCGCTCGACAGCTCGCGGCTTCCCGCGCCGCTGCATGGCGATCCGGCGGACCGCATCCTCATTGCCACCGCGCGGCGGACAGGAGCGACCCTGGTCACGCGCGACGCCAAGATCCTCGAATACGGAGAGCAGGGGATGCTTTCGGTGATCGATGCCGGCCGCTGACGCCGCGCGTGGCCGCACGGCGCTCGTGCTCGGCGCGACGGGGCTCGTGGGTGGGCACTGCGTGGACCTGCTGCTGGCCGACCCGGCGTGGGAGCGGGTGACGACGATCGGGCGGCGCAGTATCGATCGCGAGCATCCGAAGTTGGTGCAGCGGCTGGCCGACCTGGGGCGGCTGGAGGAGGAGGCGGGAGATGCGTTCGCGGTGGACGACGTGTTCTGCTGCCTGGGCACGACCATCCGCAAGGCCGGCTCGCGCGAGGCGTTCATGCGCGTGGACCACGACTACCCGGTCGCCGCGGCCACGCTGGCCAGCCGGCGCGGCGCGCGCCGCTTCTTCCTGGTCTCCTCGCTGGGCGCGGACGCCGGGTCGCGCGTGTTCTACAACCGCGTGAAGGGCGAGGTGGAGCGCGACGTGGCCGCGGTGCCGTTCGAGGGGGTGGCGCTGGTGCGCCCGTCGCTGATGCTGGGCCCGCGCATCGAGCGCCGCATCGGAGAAAGGGTCGCGCAGGTGGTGATGCCGCTCTTCTCGCCGGTGATGCGGGGACCGCTGCGAAAGTACCGCGCCATCGACGCGCTGGCCGTCGCCCGCGCGATGGTGCGGCTGGCGCGCGCGAGCTTCACCGGCGTGCGCATCGTCGAATCCGACGAGCTCCAGCGGCTGGGCGGCTGAACCCCTTCGCATCTCCATCTACCGAAAAAGAAACGGATCTCACGCGGAGACGCGGAGACGCAGAGAACGCACCCCGGCGATGAGTTCTCTGCGTCTCCGCGTCTCCGCGTGAGATAACAGCAGCATCCGGATCGCGAGCGGCAGTGGACGGATTCGCGACGGTTTCTTGACACGCGGAAACACACCTTCGATTCTTCGCCCCACACAAAATCTCCCGACCGACCCCACTCTCCAGGAGAGCCGATGCCGAGAGCGTTCCGCGCGGCGGCCGTCACGGTACTGCTGGCCGCGTCCGGCCTGCACGCGCAAGTCCGCCTCACCACCCCGCAGGAGCAGTTCGGCCACGCCATCGGCGCCGACTACCAGCTCCCCAACTACACGCAGCTGGTGGCGTACTGGCAGAAGCTGGCGCAGCAGAGCGACCGCATGAAGCTGGTGGACATCGGCCGTACCGCCGAGGGGCGCACGCAGTACATGGCCATCGTCAGCAGCCCGCAGAACCTGCGCAATGCCGAGCACTACCGGCAGATCGCCGAGCGGCTGGCGCACGCGCGCGGCGTGGACTCGCTGGAGGCGCGGCGGCTGGCGCAGGAGGGGAAGGCGATCGTGTGGATCGACGGCGGGCTGCACGCCAGCGAGGTGCTGGGCGCGCAGCAGCTGATGGAAACGCTCTGGCAGCTCGTCTCGCGCAACGACCCCGAGACGACAAGGATCCTGAACGACTGTATCGTCCTGTTCGTGCACGCCAATCCCGACGGGATGGAGCTGGTCTCCAACTGGTACATGCGCGACACCGATCCGCAGAAGCGCACGCTGAACTATCTTCCCCGCCTGTACCAGAAGTACATCGGCCACGACAACAACCGGGACTTCTACGCCTCCACGCAGCCGGAGACGGAGAACATGAACCGGGTGATGTACACGCAGTGGTTCCCGCAGATCGTCTACAACCACCACCAGACGGGGCCCACGGGAACGGTGATGTTCGCGCCGCCCTTCCGCGACCCGTTCAACTACCTGTACGACCCGCTGGTCCCCGTGGAGATCGACCTGGTGGGCGCGGCCATGCACTCGCGCTTCGAGGCCGAGGGGAAGCCGGGGGTGACGATGCGGAAGGGGTCCAGCTACTCCACCTGGTGGAACGGCGGGCTGCGGACCACGGCGTACTTCCACAACATGATCGGGCTGCTGACCGAGACCATCGGCAACCCCACGCCGATGGACATCCCCTTCGTGGTCGGCCAGCAGCTCCCGCGCGCCGACCTGCCGATGCCCATCGAGCCGCAGCGCTGGCACTTCCGGCAGTCGATCGACTACTCGGTGACGGCGAACTACGCGGTGCTCGACGTGGCCAGCCGCTACCGCGAGACCTTCCTCTACCGCATCTGGCGGATGGGGGCGAACTCGATCGACCGCGGCAGCCGCGACAACTGGACGACGTACCCCGCGCGGCTGGACGCCATCGCCGACAGCATCCGCGCGCGCCGCGGCAACCCGGGCGCCAACGCGGTGATGGTGCCCGGCGGCCAGTTCCAGGGCGCGCCCAACCCGCAGGAGTCCGCCCGGCTGCTGGCCATGCTGCGCCGGCCGGAGCTGCGCGACCCGCGCGGTTACGTGATCCCCGCCGACCAGGCGGACTTCCCCACGGCCACCAAGCTGGTCGACGCGCTGCTGGAGAACGGAATCGAGGTGATGCGGGCGACCTCGTCCTTCACCCTCGCGGGGAAGACGTATCCCCGGGGCTCGTACGTGATCCGTGCGGACCAGCCCTTCCGGCCGCACCTGCTGGACATGTTCGAGCCGCAGGACCATCCGAACGACTTCCTGTATCCCGGCGGCCCGCCCATCCCCCCGTACGACGTGGCGGGGTGGACGCTGGCGTACCAGATGAACGTGAAGTTCGACCGCATCCTGGACGGCTTCACCGGCCCGTTCGAGCGCGTGCAGGGCTTCGACGCGCCGGTGCCGCCCGCGGAGGTCCCCCAGCCGCGCTACAACCCGGAGGGCTACGTCCTTTCCCCCACGCAGAACGACGCGTTCACCGCGGTGAACCGCCTGCTCGCGGCCGGCGTCCCGGTGAGCCGCATCGAGGCCGAGGGGCCGGGGAACGGCCTTCACGCGGGCGACTTCTACGTCCCGGCGCACGGGCGCGCGGTGCTGGACAGCATCGACGCGATGGCGCGCGGCCTGGGCGTGCACTTCCAGCCGGTGTCGCACGCGCCGCGGGGGATGCGCCCGCTCCGGCGGCTGCGCGTGGGGCTGTGGGACCGCTACGGCGGGTCCATGCCCAGCGGGTGGACGCGCTGGATCTTCGAGCAGTTCCGCTTCCCCTACCAGCTGGTGTACGCGCCCGAGCTGGACGCGGGGAACCTGAACGCGAAGTACGACGTGCTGGTGTTCGTGGACGGCGGCATCCCGGCGGCCGACCGGCAGGGCGGCGGGGGCGGGGGATTCGGGGGGATGCCGGATCCGGCGACGGTTCCCGCGGAGTTCCGCAACCAGATCGGCAGCGTGACGGTGGCGCGGACGGTGCCGCAGCTGCGCGCCTTCCTGGAGAACGGGGGGACGGTCGTCACCATCGGCGGATCGACGGCGCTGGCGCGGCACCTGGGGCTGCCGGTGTACGACGCGCTGGTGGAGCGCGCGGCCGACGGCACCGAGCATCACCTGCCGAACGAGAAGTTCTACATCCCCGGCTCCATCCTGCGCGTCGCGGTCGACCCGTCGCAGCCCGCCGCGTGGGGGATGGACGACCACGCCGACGTGATGTTCGACGAGAGCCCGGTGATGCGCCTGGGCGACGACGCGGCGGCGAGGGGGGTGCGCCGCATCGCCTGGTTCGACAGCGAGCGGCCGCTGCGCAGCGGGTGGGCGTGGGGACAGCAGTACCTGAACGGCAACGTGGCCGCCGCCGAGGCGGACGTGGGCCGCGGGCGGCTGTACCTGTTCGGCCCGGAGATCGCCTTCCGGGGCCAGCCGCACGGCACCTTCAAGCTCCTCTTCAACTCCCTCTACTCCGCCGCCGAGACGCGCTGACCAAGGGCGGGGGATGAAAGACGAGGGGCACGCGGCGACATTCGCCGCGTGCCCCTCGTCTCTTGATCATCATCGGGAGAGGGTTCGGCTCGCCCCACGGGTCTTTCACGGCCACTCGCACACCCCGATCGCGCGCCCGACCGGCTTCATCCACTCCCGGCTGGCCGGGTCGCGCTCGTGGAAGCGCGTGGTGCTGAGCAGCAGCTTGTACTCGCGCGAGGAGAGCGGGAGCTGGTCGAAGCCATGTTCGGCGTCCGGAAGAAAGGAGTAAAGGGCGGGGCGATGCAGATCCACTCACAGGAGTTGGTTGGCCGCGCGAGAAGCGTTTTCCCTCGGAGACGAAGTTGTCGGAAATGGAGTGGCTCAGGCTGAAGCTCCACGTTATCCTACGGACTCCTCCGTCCCACCCGCCGCGCTTCCGCGGCGCCTTTCATCGGATCACCACCGGAGAGGTTCATGAGCACGGATTGCATTACGAAGGGCAGCGACGGCTTCTACCATCCCGCCAGCGAGGACGAGCTGGTGTGCCTGGTGAAGCAGGCGTACCACGAAGGGCGCGAGCTGCGCGTGCGCGGCGCGGCGCATTCGGTGTCGCACGCCATCTACACCGACCCGCTGGGCACCCTCCGCAACCACGTGGAGCAGCAGACCCCGCCGCCGGGCGACAACCTGAACGTGATGCTGGACCGCTACATCGGCTTCCGCGTGGTCGACCGCGAGCGGCGGCTGGTGGAGTGCGACGCGGGGATCCACCTGGGGCGCGACCCGTCGGACCCCACCGGCACCTCCACGCAGGAGAACAGCCTGCTCTACCAGCTCTGGAAGGACTACGGCTGGACGCTGGGCGACACCGGCGGCATCAGCCACCAGACGGTGAGCGGCTTCACGGCCACCGGCTCGTCGGGCGGCTCGCTGCAGTTCTCCGCCAACGAGAACCTGTACGGCTTCCGCATGATCGACGGCACCGGCCAGGTCTACGAGGCCAGCCGCGACAGCGACCCCGACCTGTTCTGGGCGATGAGCCCCAACCTGGGGCTGCTGGGCGTGGTGTCGAAGATGACGCTGCAGTGCGAGGAGACGTTCAACATCAGCGGGCAGGAGGCCATCACCACCATCGACGACTGCGCGGTGGACCTGTTCGGCAAAGGCGACGGGCGGCCGACGCTGGAGCGGTTCCTGAAGGAGGTGGAGTACACACGGCTGGAGTGGTGGCCGCAGCGCGGCGGCGAGCGCATCCTGGTGTGGCAGGCGCAGCGGATGCGGCCGCAGCTGGGCTTCATCCCCGCGCGCTACGAGGAGTTCACCAACCGCCCCGCGGCCGCCGAGCTCGGCATCTCCATCTTCTACACCATCATCGGCAACCTGGACGACCTGTCGCGCGCCAAGGTCCTGCTGAAGCCCACGTGGGCGGAGCTGGGCGAGGCGCTGTCGCTGGTCGTGGAGGCGTTGCACCTTCCCGAGTGGGTGGCCAGGGCGGCGACCGCGGCGGCCGCGCTGGGGGTGGACGCGTTCATCGACGTGCTGATGCCCTTCGCGCACGAGATCAAGAGGAAGCTGCCGGACATCTTTCCCAAGGTGCTGGAGATCTTCGAGCCGCTGGACAGCACCAGGAAGGGAATGCAGAAGGGTGAGCCGCAGAGCTTCCGCGACTGGGCGTGGCAGGGGCTGCCGATGGACAACCAGGCCAGCGACGTGCTGGTGCCCACCGAGTTCACGGAGATGTGGCTTCCGGTGCAGCACGCCACGCGGGTGATGCAGCTGCTGAACGGCTACTTCACCGCCCCCGCGGGCGGCGACGAGGCGCTGGCGCGCACGGGCACGTACGCGTGGGAGCTGTACGGCGCCGAGCCCACGAAATTCTGGATGAACTGCTCGCACAGCGACGGCGCCGACGAGTGGAAGGACGGGGTGTTCCGCGTGGACATCTACTGGTTCGCCAACAACCCGGGCGACCCGGCCGAGACCTTCTACCCGCAGTTCTGGCAGCTGCTGCGCGACAACGGCATCCCCTTCCGCCTGCACTGGGGCAAGTTCCAGCCGGTGTACGCCGCCGGCGACCGCGGCTGGGTGGACTTCTTCCGCGCGCAGTTCCCGCGCTGGGACGACTTCCTGGCGCTGCGGGCGAAAAAGGACCCCAACAACATCTTCCTGAACGAGTACTGGCGCGCCCGCTTCGGGCTGTGGGACGCGCCGCGCCCGCGGCCGGTGCCCGAGGCCGTCTCGTTCACGGGGGCCGGCGAGGCGGGCCGGCCGGCTTGACGCGGGGGTGATTGCATGGGCGCGGGCGCGCGGCATACGTTACGTGCCCGCGCCTTCGCTTTCCATCCAGCCTTCCGACCCGGACCGACGATGAAATTCTTCCGCACCACGATCGTGGCGCTGCTCGCGGCGATGCTGGCGGGCACCGCCGCCGCGCAGCAGCCGGGCGAAACCACGGTGATCCTGGTCCGCCACGCCGAGAAGGCCGCCCCCGCCAGCGCGATGGACGGCGATCCGGCGCTCTCTCCCGCGGGCGAACAGCGCGCGCGGGACCTGGAAGCGCTCCTGCGCGGCCGCCACGTCGATGCGATCGTCACCACGCAGTTCAAGCGCACGCGGATGACCGCGCAGCCGCTCGCCGACTCGCTGCACCTGGTGCCCGAGGTGGTGCAGGCCGGCGCTCCGGACCACGTGGCCGCGGTGGCCGAGCTCATCCGCACGCGGCACGCGGGGCAGACGGTGCTCGTGGTCGGCCACAGCAACACGGTGACCGCGATCATCGCCGCACTGGGCGGGCCGGCGCTCGGCGACCTCTGCGACAGCGCGTACGGCAACCTCTTCACGCTCGTCATCCCCGCCTCGGGCGCGCCGCGGCTGAACCACGCCCACTACGGCGCCGCCGATCCCCCCGCCGCCGGCTGCGAGAACGGCATCCAGTCCGCCCACCCGCCGCATCCCTGATCGCCTCGAACCGGGGAAAAGCAGGGATCACGCAGAACGTGAAATCACTCTTCCAGGTCGGTAGCAAAGTCGTTGTCGACTTTCATCGTCGCTCGCCCGCTACATTCTTGATCTCACGCGGAGACGCGGAGACGCGGAGGATTCGTCACGACACGAAGTTCTCCGCGACTCCGCGTCTTTCGCGTGAGAAATCACCGTTGGGGAGACGCGGAGATCGAGGAGATCGCACTGAGTTCACCGGGTAGCGAGGATCGCTTCTGCCGAATCGACAAAACTTCTGGCTACTTACTTTGCGGGTTGGGATGAGGACACGGCGCCGGTCAGCCGAGGTGCCGTTGTCTGTACGCACTCACGCACTCACGCACCTCCGTCAGGCGTTCCCCCACACGCCCGTCCTCCGCCTCCCCACAGACGGTCCGGCCGCGCCCGGCGTAGATTCCCGCGCGCGCAAAGCCCGCCGCTGTGCCACGCGCGGCCCTGTGATTGCGTGGCGCGGGCCGGGACTGGCGGCCCACGGGCGCGGATTGTAGAATGCCCGGCTTCCGACGACCCGTCCCCCTCCGCCGTCCGTTTCCGGGCGCCCGAGTGGGGGCGGGCCGGACGCGTGCGCCGAAGACGAACGCCGAGAAACGACCGCCGATGAAGTCACGAGCGACCCTCGCCGGACCCCCCCGGGCAGCCGCCGCGCCCCCGCGCCCCTGGCGCGGCGCCTGGACGGCCGCGGTCCCGCTGCTGCTGGCCGGCTGCGGCGAAGACCACCTGCGCAAGTACCCGCAGACGACCTTCCACCCCACCACCGAGTTCGCCCGCATCTCCGACTGGCTGTTCATGCTGTCGCTGTACCTGGGCGTGGCGGTGGGGATCGCGGTGCTGGGCATCCTGGCGTACTTCCTGTGGAAGTTCCGCTACCGGCCCGGCGCGCCCGAGCCCAAGCAGATCCACGGGAACACGCGCCTGGAGGTGGCGTGGACGCTGATCCCGGCCATCATCCTGGCCGTGATCGCCATCCCCACGGTGAAGGCCATCTTCGACACACAGCCGGACCCCAGCACGCTGAAGGACGCCGTCACCATCGAGGTGATCGGCAAGCAGTGGTGGTGGGAGTTCCGCTACCCGCAGCCCAACGGCGACACCGTGATCACCGCGAACGAGATCCACGTTCCGGTGGGGCGCACGGTGCACCTGATCCTGAAGACCGACAACGTGCTGCACTCGTTCTGGGTGCCGCAGATGGGCGGCAAGCGCGACCTGATCACCAACCGCGTGAACCACCTGGTGTTCAAGCCCGAGGAAGCCGGCGTGTACTTCGGGCAGTGCGCCGAGTTCTGCGGCACCAGCCACTCGCTGATGCGCATGCGCATGGTGGCGCACGCGGGCGACGGCTACCAGCAGTGGCTGACGAACGAGAGCCATCCCGCGGTGGAGCCGGCGGCGGGCGACAGCGCGGTGCAGCTGGGCAAGCAGCTGGTGACCACCGGCGCCTGCGCCGGGTGCCACTACATCGAGGGCACGCCCATGGCCGCGCACATCGGGCCGGCGCTCACGCACTTCGGGCGCCGCCGCACGCTGGCCGCGGGGATCCTGGACAACAACGCCGAGAACCTCCACCGCTGGCTGGCCAACCCGCCGGAGGTGAAGCCGGGCTCCAAGATGCCCAACCTGAACCTGACGGACCAGCAGATCACCTACATCACCGCCTACCTGCAGTCGCTGCAGTAGGCCGCGGATAGCAGACGGCGAGCACCAGCGCGGCGGGGAGAGATCCGCCCGCGGACCCAGTCCGGCGTGGCCGGGGGAACCCACCCCCGGCGGCGCCCGAACCCGATGGAGCAGGAATGGCATCGACAGCAACGGTGGCCGCGCCCCACGCCCCGGCCGTGCACCACAAGGAGCCCACCGGGCTCTGGAGCTGGATCACGACCGTGGACCACAAGCGGATCGGGATCATGTACGGCGTCACCGCGTTCCTCTGGTTCCTGATCGCGGGGGTCGAGGCGCTGATGATCCGGGTGCAGCTCTTCGTGCCCAACAACCACTTCGTGAGCGCCGAGACGTACAACTCGCTGTTCACGATGCACGCGCTGACCATGATCTTCGGCGCGCTGATGCCGCTCACGGCCGCGTTCTTCAACTTCATCGTGCCGCTGCAGATCGGCGCGCGCGACGTGGCCTTCCCGCGGCTGAACGCGCTGAGCTACTGGCTGTTCCTGTTCGGCTCGCTCTTCCTGAACTTCGGGTGGCTGCTGAAGGCGGCGCCGGACTCGGGGTGGTTCGCGTACGCGCCCATCACCACCATGGCGTACTCGCCCGGGATGCACATGGACTTCTACGTCCTGGGCCTGCAGGTGCTGGGGCTGTCGTCCATCATCGCGTCGCTGAACTTCATCATCACGATCATCAACCTGCGCGCGCCGGGAATGCGGCTGATGCGCATGCCGATCTTCACCTGGATGACGTTGATCACCTCGGTGCTGATCGTGACGGCCATGGCTGTGTTCACCATCGCCGTGACCGAGCTGATGTTCGACCGGCTGTTCGGCACCAACTTCTTCAACACCGTGAGCGAGGGCGCCGACCCGCTCCTCTGGCAGCACCTGTTCTGGATGTTCGGCCACCCCGAGGTGTACATCCTCATCATCCCCATCATGGGAATGATCAGCGAGGTGCTTCCCACCTTCAGCCGCAAGCCGCTGTTCGGCTACAACGTGATGGTGTTCAGCGGGGTGCTGATCGGGTGGCTGGGGTGGGGCGTGTGGAGCCACCACATGTTCGCCACCGGGATGGGGCCCATCGCCGACAGCTTCTTCTCGCTGTCGACCATGCTCATCGCCATTCCCACCGGCATCAAGATCTTCAACTGGCTGGGCACGCTGTACGGCGGCAGCATCCGCTTCACCACCGCGCTGCTCTTCTCGGTGGCGTTCATCGCCATGTTCACCATCGGCGGGATCAGCGGGGTGATGCACTCGTCGGCGCCCAGCGACCTGCAGCAGAGCGACACCTACTTCATCGTGGCCCACATCCACTACGTGTTCTTCGGGGGCACGGTGCTGGGGCTGTGGTCGGCGCTGTACTACTGGTATCCCAAGGTGTTCGGGCGGCTGCTGGACGAGCGGCTGGGCCAGTTCCACTTCTGGGGCACGCTCATCGGGATGAACCTGACCTTCTTCCCCATGCACTTCGTGGGGATGTTCGGGATGCCACGCCGCACCTGGACGTACGGGCCGGAGCAGGGCTTCACCGCGTACAACCAGCTGGAGACGATCGGCGCCTTCATCATCGCCCTGGCCACGCTGGCGTTCGCGGTGAACCTGTTCACGGCGTGGAAGCGCGGCCGCATCGCCGGGCCCAACCCGTGGGGCGCGGCCACGCTGGAGTGGAGCATCCCGTCGCCGCCGCCGGCGTACAACTTCCGCGAGATCCCCGTGGTGCACTCGCGCATGCCGCTGTGGGAGGACGACCCCACCAAGCAGGGCGGAATCCCGCACGGGCGGGTGGAGGAGGAGACCGACGAGGTGACCATCGCCGGCCGGCAGGTGGCCGCGGTGCGCGACGTGCGCGACGAGAACAAGATGAGCGCGCACGACCTGGGCATTCACCTGCCGCCGCCGTCGTTCTGGCCCATCGTGCTGGCGGCGGGGATCAGCGCCATCTTCATCGGGCTGATCTTCCGGCAGGTGCCCGACACCTCGCCGTGGCACAACGCCTGGTACCTGATGTTCGCCGGCGTGGCCACGACCATGCTCTCGATCTACGCCTGGGCGTTCGAGCCGGGACACTGAGATCAGGGGACAGGGGACAGGGGACAGGGACGGCAAGGTTGTCCCTCCCCATCGTCCCCGCGGTCCCTGTACCCTGTAACCTGTACCCTTCGTGGTCATGGATTCTTCGCACGCGCTCGGCGCGCACGCCGCCAGCCCGGCGCACATCGACACCAGCACCGGGCTGGACAGCCGGAAGATGGCCTTCTGGACCTTCATCGGGTCCGAGTGCCTTCTCTTCGGCTCGCTGATCGCCACCTACATGGCGTACAAGGGGCGCAGCATCCACCCCCCGTACCCGCACGACGTGGTCATCAACGGGAAGGCCTACGAGGGGATCCTGAACATCCCGTTGACCTCGTTCAGCACCTTCGTCCTGCTGATGAGCTCCGTCTGCATGGTGGTGGCGCTGTACTACGTGCAGCGCGGCGAGCGGGGGAAGGGCACGCTGTGGCTGCTGATGACGGCGCTGGGCGGCTCGATCTTCCTGGGGTGCCAGGTCTACGAGTTCACCAACTTCTACCACGAGGGGCTCACACTGAAGAGCAACCTCTTCGGCAGCACCTTCTTCGTGCTCACCGGCTTCCACGGCGCGCACGTGACGGTGGGGGTCATCTACCTGATCACGCTGGCCACCATGTCGGCGCGCGGGCGGCTGGGCCCCGAGCGGGCGCTGAACGTGGAGATCGCGGGCCTGTACTGGCACTTCGTGGACGTGATCTGGATCGTGATCTTCCCCCTGGTCTACCTCATTCGCTGAGCGGCGAGATGACGAGCGAAACGCGCGAGATCGTGCACGACCAGCACTCGCACCCCGGGCTGGGCTTCTACATGGTGATCGGGGGCATCCTGATCGGCTTCACCGTGCTGGAGATCCTGGGGTACATCGGCGAGACGAAGCACATGTACTCGTCGGGGACCGCGGCGGCCATCATCCTGGTGCTGAGCGCGGTGAAGTTCTTCAGCGTGGTCGCGTACTACATGCACCTGAAGTTCGACAACAAGCTCTTCACCGGGATCTTCGTGTTCCCCGCGGTGCTGGGCACGCTGGTGATCGGTGGGATGATCCTGCTCTTCCACGTCGTCCACGGCGAGGCCACGCAGATCCACGGCGAGTTCGAGCTGAACGCGCAGAAGCCCACCGGGGTGGCGGCTCCCGCGGCGCACTGAGCGGAACCGCGGCGGGCCGGGGGTACTGGGGACGGGGGACGGCCTGCCGGCATGATTGGCGGGCGGTCCCCCGTCCGGTTCTTCCGGGCCCGCGCCGGGCGAATGAATTCGCGGCAGCAGGGCACAAGTCCGCCTTCGCGGACTCGGGCCTCGGCTTCCGGGCGGATGGCCGAACTCAGTGCCGGCCGAGGTGGAGCTGGCCTGTCGCACGAATGCCGGGGCGCAGTCCCGCAGGGACTTGGTGCTGTTGTTGCCGCGAATTCATTCGCCTTTCCCAGCCGGCTGGTCAGATGACTTCCCGGCCCGGGTAGCAGCGAAGCAACATCCTGAAGGAGCAGTCGATCCGATGCACGCCGTTTCCACCCTGGCCCTGCTGCACGCGCAGTCGTTCGACTGGCGGGTGTGGAAGCTGTACCCGAGCTTCATGGTGGGGTGGCTGCTGTTCGCGGCGCTCTACTTTCTCTGCATCGGGCCGCTGCGGCGGCGCTTCGAGGGGGCGGTGCCCGCCACGCCGCGGCAGGTGGCCAGCTTCTCCTTCGCGCTGGCGATGATGCTGCTGTCGCTGCAGGGGCCGCTGCACGAGATCTCCGACTACTATCTGTTCAGCGCGCACATGGTGCAGCACCTGGTGCTGATCCTGGCCATGCCGCCCTTCCTGCTGGCCGGCATCCCGGACTGGATGCTGCGGCCGGCGCTGAAGGTGAAGCCCATCCGCGTGTTCGCCCGTGCCATCACGCTGCCGCTGATCGCGTTCTCGCTGAACAACGTCATCTTCCTGGCCTGGCACTTTCCCGGGCCGTACGACCTGATGATGCGGCAGCACAACGTGCACATCGCCATGCACCTGATGATCATGGTCACGGGGACGATCATGTGGTGGCCGGTGATGAGCCCGCTGAAGGAGCTGCCCCGGATCGCCGCGCCGCTGCAGATGGTCTACCTCTTCCTGGTCGGCATCCCGATGATGATCTCGGCGGCGCTGATCACCTTCTCGGGGACGGCGCTGTACCAGTGGTACGTGCAGGCGCCGCGCATCTTCGGCATCAGCGCGCTGGACGACCAGCGCCTGGGCGGGGTGATCATGTGGGTGCCGGGAGGGCTGGTGCTGTGGATCGCCATCACCGCCGTGTACTTCCGCTGGACGCAGCGCGAGGTGGCCGAGGACGAGCAGGGCGTGCGCATCCGCCCGCCCGTGAGCCGCGCCGGGATGATCGTCCCCCCGCCGTATCCGAATCCCTGACGGCCGACGAAATCACGATCGCACGACGGACGACGACGTCATCCTGAGCCCGGCCATTCCGCACCTGGTCAGACGCCACACCGACGTCATTCTGAGTCGGACACCGCGCTTCGCGCGACCACGATGGATGAAAGGGAGGCGTCCTCCAGAGCGGAACCGGCTGCCGGGCCCAACAGCCTCGCGCAGTTTGCGAGGCTTCCCGTAGTTGTTGCTGCGACGCTGCGACTTCAGTCGCCGGTGGGGGCCAGGCCGCGAACTTTCTGTTCGGACCGGGCACGACGAAATCTGCCTCCACGCCGAAGCCGGCAGGCCGAAGGATCCATAGCCGGCGCCGCATGTCAACGCCGGGTGAAAGTCTGACACTTCTGGCGGCCGAAAATCTGACAGCCGGGAGTGGGTGACGAGCCCGAGTCGTCGCGTCGAAATCAGAGGGTGGAGGTGCTCGCGGTGGGAGTCGGGGCGGAGCCCCGACTCCCACCGCGTTCGGCCGCCTGGCCGGCGGTGGCGTGGTGGCGCATCCGGTAGCTGTTGCCGCGTACGTTGACGATGTGGCAGTGGTGGAGGAGCCGGTCGATCAGTGCCGCCGCCATCACCTCGTCGCCGAAGATCTCGCCCCACTCCTCGAAGCTCTTGTTGCTGGTGAGCACCGTCGAGGCGCGCTCGTACCGGCGGCTCATCAGCTGGAAGAAGAGCATGGCGCCGGTGCGGCTGATCGGCAGGTACCCGATCTCGTCCACCACCAAGAGTGAGGGATAGGTCAGCGTCTTGAGCCGAGGCACCAGCTTGCCCGCGGCCTGCGCCTCCTCCAGCGAGCGGATCAGCTCGGCCAGGCTGCCGTAGTAGACCCTGCGGCCGTTCTCCGCCGCGGCGATGGCGAGGCTGATGGCCAGGTGGCTCTTGCCCACGCCGGGCGGTCCGAGGAAGACCACGTTCTCCTTCCTCTCCACGAAGCCGAGCTCGTGCAGGCTCTCGATCTGCTCACGCTTCAGGCTGGGCTGGAACGCGAAGTCGAAGCCGGCGAGGGTCTTCACCGCGGGGAGCCGGCTAGAGCGCATGGCGGCCTCCAGGCGGCGCGCGTTGCGCAGCGCGATCTGCGCACCCAGCACCCGCTCGATCGCTTCGGCCGCGGTCACCGCGCCGGCGTCGATCCCGCTCAGGATCTCGTCCAGCGACTCCAGGGCGCCAGGCATCTTCAGGTCCGCCAACTGGGCACGGATGCGGTCGCGGCGCGACAGGGGTGCGCCCCTCATGCGGCACCTGCCGCGGCTGCGTACTCGGCCAGCGAGCGGCGCTGCACGTGGATCTCGGCTGCCACGGGCGCGGCTGCCTGCGGATCCGGCACTGGCGCGGGCTTCTGCGGCAGGAGGACGAGCGAGCGGTAGGCCCGCTCGGCCAGAGGCTGCAGTACGTGCCGCTCGTCGCGCTCGAAGCGCTCCCTCGGCTGCTCCTTCGTGGTCGCATGCAGGCGCACGTTTGCCGTGCGCTCCTGCCAGCGCTCGCGCTCCGCGTCCAGGTGATCATCGCCCAGGAACTCTCTCCCGTAGACGAAGTTTTCGCGCACGTAGCGGATCGGCCGCTCCACCTTCCCCTTCGTCTTCGCCCGGTAGGGCCGGCAGGCGCGCGCCTTGAAGCCCCAGTGCTTCGCGAAGCGCAGGAACTCCTCGTTGATCACCAGCTGCCCACCCAGCAGCCGCAGGTCCCGGGTGATCACCGACTTCATCTGGTCGAACAGCAGCTCGCGCGGCACACCGCCGAAGAACGCGAACGCCTCTTCCAGCCCGCGGAACAGCGTCCGCATGTCCTGCCGCTCGAAGAAGCGCAGCCACAGCAGCCGGGAGTACCCGAGCACCACCACCAGTGCGTAGCGCTTCCCCCAGGGGAACTTGAACTCGCCGAAGTCCACCTGCGCCTGCAGCCCCGCCGGCGTCTCGAAGCGCACCACCGGCTCCGGCGCCTCCCGCGGGCGCACGGTCCTGACAAACTCCTTCACCTGCGTGTAGCCGCCCGCGTATCCGGCGGCCCGCACCTCCTCGAGCAGCCGCACCGCCGACAGCCGGGGATACGCCTCCAGGCGCGCCACGATCATCGCCCGGTACGCCTCCAGCTTCGTCGGCACAGGCGGCCGCGGCTTGTACCGCACCGGCTCCGCATCCAGGTCGCGCTCCAGCTGTCCTGAACGGATCAGCTGATGGATGGTCTGGCGGCTTATCGCCAGCCGGCGCGCTATCTCGCTCTTGCTGAGTCCTTCTTCCAGATAGTGTCTGAGCAGCATCCGCTTCTCTCGTCCGATCACGGGCTCCTCCGCTTGGGGTGGAGGAGCCAACCTGTGGGATCGGCCGCCCGCGCGCTCACCTCACGCGCAGACCGCCACGAGTGCGATGCCGACTGTCAGATTTTCGCCCGCCGAAAGTGTCAGATTTACGCCCGCCGCTAAAACCCTCACCCCGCGCCGGAGGGCGCGACCCTCTCCCGTCCCGGGAGAGGGTGGCTCTCCAGCATCCCCAAGATCCCGCAACTTCTTCGCACACAAGTGCTTGTGGCAGCGCGCCGATGCCGGCCAGCCACCTCTCCCGGTACGGGAGAGGTGGACGGCCTGAGCCGGCCGGAGAGGGCGCGGTGCCAGTCCAGGCGCGCCTCCAACCTTCCATCCTCCGCGACCGCTACCCCTCCATCCCTCCGCCCACCACCACCCGCACCAGCCGCTCCGGATCGAAGTGTTCGCGCGCCATCCGCGCCACGTCGGCGGTCGTCACCGCCTCGACGGCGGCGGGGAAGCGGTCCCACCAGTCGTGCGGCAGCCCGAACGCCTCGATCGTGGACAGGCGGCTGGCCACCCCCGCGGGCGTCTCGAACATCCGCGGAAGGGAAAGCATCAGCGCGTCCTGGGCGCGGCGGAGCTCCGCCTCGTCCACCGGCTCCTCGGCCAGGCGCCGCATCTCGCGCAGCATCTCGCTCACCGCGTCGGCGGTTACGCCCACGTCGACGGCCGTCTCCGCCACCCATCCCCCGGCGACGATCCCGGCGGAGAACGACGAGCGCACGCCGTACGTCCACCCCTTGTCCTCGCGCAGGTTGGCGCCCAGGCGGCCGGTGATGGTGCTGCCGCCCAGCAGGAAGTTGGTCACCCCCGCGCGGATCCAGTCGGGGTCGCGGCGCGCCATCCCCCCGCCCGCGATGCGGATCTCCGACTGCGCCGCATCTTCCCAGGGCTGGTAGACCAGCTTTCCGGCCATCGGCGGACGGGGCGGGGCGGGGGGGTACACCACCGGCGGCGCATCTCCCGTCCACCCCGCGAACCCCGCCTCCAGCGCCTCGCGCAGCTCCCCCGCATCGAACTCCCCCGCGGCCACCAGGAAGGCGCCGCCGGGGCGATAGCGCTCCGCGTGGAAGGCGACCAGCGCCTCGCGCGGCACGGCGCGGATCCCCTCCTCGGTGCCGAACGAGGGGATGCCGTACGGGTGCCCGGCGCCGAACACCTCCAGCGCCGCGCGGTCGTCGGCCACGTTCGCCGGCTCGTCGTGGCGGGCGACCAGCGCGTCCAGCGACTCGGCCCGCACGCGCTCCACCTCGTGCTCGGGGAACGACGGCCGGCTGGCGATCTCCGCCAGCAGCCCCACCCCCTCGCGCAGCGTCTCCGACAGCAGCACCAGCTCGATCTCGGCGAAGTCGTGGCCCACGTGCGGATGCACCGCGGCGCCGAGCAGGTCCAGCCGCGCGTGCAGCTCCTCCGCCGCCAGCGACGCCGTTCCCTCGGCCACCAGGTGGCCGACGAGCGAGGCGGTGCCCGCGTACCCCGGCGGGTCGGCCATCGCGCCGGCGGGAAGGACGAGGCGCAGCACCACCTGCGGCACGCCGTGGCGAGGCGCGGCGATCACGCGCAGCCCGTTCGCCAGCGTCCACCGCTGGGGGACGGGAACGCGCGGCGCGGGCGGCGGCCCCAGCCGCGGCGCGGCGAGGACGGCGAGCGTCGATTCACTCATCGCCATCCTCCTCGTCGTCGAAATCGTCATCTCCATCATCATCGTCATCCGGCGCGGCCGAGCCGGGCGCGGGGACGACGGCCAGGGTGGCGCCGCGCTCCGCGTCCAGCCACTCGGCGGCGGCGCGGCGCACCTCGTCGGGCGTCACCTCGGCGTACAGGTCGAAGACGCGCTCCAGCGCCTCCGGCTCGCCCAACACGGTGGCGGCGTAGGCGAGCGATTCGGCGCGCTCCTCCACCGTGGCCAGCTCGCCCACCTGGTCGCGGCGCACGCGGCGGACGGCGCCCAGCACCTCGTCGTCGGTCACGCCGTTCGCCGCCACATCGTCCAGCACGCGGCGGATGGCCTCCTCCAGCGTCTCCGGCGCCACCCCCGTCCGCGCGGTGGCGACGACGCCGATCACCCCGCAGACGGCGGTGGGATAGAGATAGGTGTCCACCTCCTGCGCCAGCCGCCCCTCGCGGATCAGCGCGCGCTGCAGCCGCGAGCTGTCGCCGTCGGCCAGGAGATAGGCCAGCACGTCGAGGGCGACCCACTCGCGCGTCCCGTACGGCGGCGTGGCCCACGCCTGGTAGACGCGCGGGAAGCTGACCTCGTCCTCCATCACCTCGCGGCGCACGGCGGCGGCGGGCGCGGGGTCGGGCGGATGGATGGGCGGGGGGATGGGCGGCCCGTGCGGCAGGTCGCCGAAGTAGCGCTCGGCCAGCGCGGCCGCCTCGTCGGCGCCGATGTCGCCGGCGAAGACCAGCACCGCGTTGCCGGGCGTGTAGTAGGTCGAGTAGAATCCGCGCGCGTCGTCCAGCGAGATGCGCTCCAGGTCGGCCATGTAGCCGATGGTGGGCCAGGCGTACGGGTGTCCCTCGCCGAAGAGCATCTGGTGCAGCCGCTCGTCGGCCAGGCCGTATGGGCGGTTCTCGTACGCCTGCTTGCGCTCGTTCATCACCACCCCGCGCTGCACCTCCAGCATCTCGCCGGTGAGGCAGGGGAGGAAGAAGCCCATGCGGTCGCGCTCCAGCCAGAGCGGAAGCTCCACCGCGTGCGAGGGCACGGTCTCGTAGTAGTTGGTGCGGTCCAGCCAGGTGGAGCCGTTGTTGGTGCCGCCCACGCGCTCCAGCAGGTCGTCGAACTGCCCCTTGGGCGCGTGCAGCGAGCCCTCGAACATCAGGTGCTCGAGGAGATGCGCCAGGCCGGTGCGGCCGGGGGTCTCGTGGCGGCTGCCCACGCGGTACATCAGGTGCACGGCCACGATGGGCGCCGCGCGGTCCTCGTGGCAGACGATGCGCATCCCGTTGCCCAGCGTGAGCGTGCGCACGGGAAAGCGCAGCGCGGAAGTCGGTGCGGTGGTGTCGGTCACGTGGTCCAGTCGTTCTCGTTCGGTGTCGCCGGAGGTCCGGGCGGAACCCGCAAGAGCCGGGCGCGCGAATCTAACACCCGCCGGGCGGCGGCGCGCGGGAACCGAACGTGCGAGGGTGCGAAACCGAAGTGCGGGAGTGCGAAAGTGCGGAAGTGCGGAAGTGCGTTGAGGGTACGGCGAGCCGCGCTGCATTCGTGTGATGCGGGACTTGCGTGCCAGCCGCGGGCCCCTCCCCCGATAACGGGAGAGGGTAAATTCGGCGAGGCGCGCGGGCCGTTGCGCATCGTCGCGTCTGGCGCGATGCGTGGCCCGAGGCAGCTTCGTAGCGCGCTCCGCGGCTTCCCTCGCGATGAGTTCTCCCCCTCCCCCAGTCGGTTTGGGGGGAGGGGGCCGGGGGGTGAGGGCGGCGGCGCCAGGCGAACGCGAAATCCATGGTCCTGTGAAGAATTCGATCCCGATGCCCGAGTCCGACCGTCCCCACCCCGCGCCCGCCGAGATCGCGGAGAACCCCGAGGTCCCCGGCGCGCGTGCGCGGGCGATGCTGGGCGCGCTCCGGCGACTGCCGCAGGGCGCGCTCAGCCGCGCCTTCGGCCGCCTGGCGGACGTGCCGCTTCCCAAGCCGCTGCGCAAGCCGGTGCTGGGCGGGTTCGCGCGGATGGTGGGCGCCGACGTGGGCGAGGCCGCGCAGCCGCTGGAAAGCTTCGGCTCGCTGAACCGCTTCTTCGTGCGCGAGCTGAAGCCCGGCGCGCGCGCGTGGCCGCACGACCCGCGCGTCGCCGCGTCGCCGGTGGACGGGGCGACGGGGCAGATGGGGCGCGTTTCGGGGGGAAAGCTGATCCAGGCGAAGGGGCGCGACTACTCGCTCCGCGACCTGCTGAACGAGGACGGGCAGTGGGAGCGCTTCGACGGAGGCGCGTTCGTCACCCTGTACCTGAGCCCGAAGGACTATCACCGCATCCACGCGCCCTGCGACGGGACGATCCCGCGCGCGCGCCACGTCCCCGGCGCGCTGATGCCGGTGAACCTCCCCGCGGTGATGCACCTGCCCGACCTGTTCGCGCGCAACGAGCGGCTGCTGTGCTACCTGGACGGGCCGCTGGGGCGCGTGGCGGTCGTGGCGGTCGGTGCCTACAACGTGGGCCGCATCTCTGCCGCGTTCGACCGCGAGTGGAACGCCGCGCCCGGCACCGGCGGGTGGATCACCAACCGCCGCGGCATGGAAGCCGCGACGAAGACGTACGATCCGCCTGTCTCCATCCGCCAGGGCGACCACATCATGACCTTCCACCTGGGCTCCACCGTGGTCCTCGTCTTCGAGCCGGGACGCGTGGAGCTGTCGCCGGAGCTCTCCCTCGGCAGCGCCGTACGCCTGGGGATGGAGATCGGGCGCGCGCCGGGAAGCTGAGCCGCGCCGGTGGACGGATCGCCAGATCGCGAAAAGAAGCACCCCGGCGGATGCACGCCGGGGGGCTTCTGCTTTCATCGCGCAACGGGCCTCAGATCTCGCAGTCGACGTTGTTGCTGCTGGGCTTGCAGCAATCCGCCGTGTGGCCGGCGCAGGTATTGATGGACTCGCACTGCCAGTTCCCCGTGGCGCAGTAGGGCCAGCACTCGGTGCCGATGTACGAGTTGCAGCTGTCGAAGGTCGGGTCCGATTCAGCATCGCGCACGGTGCCGGCCTCCGCACGCGCATCGGAGGGAGCCGAACGTGTCCACGTTCAGCGATTCGAGCCGCAGCGTCAGCTTCTTCTTCATGCGATGGTCCTCCGGGTGCGGTGGATGCCGGGATGACGATTGGCCGCCGCGTGAGGGCGACGGAGGCGAGCGGCCGGACATCTGGCCCCGGCTATGATGCCGCGCGTGCGGTGACGGTGCAATTCTTTTGCATCTGGACCATCGCTCTTGTTGGCGGGAAGCGTAAGCGGAAGATTGGGAGATGAGGAGCGGCCCCCCATCTCCCACCCTGGAGCAGACCGATGAAAAAGCTGACGCTGGCGCTGGAGGATCTCGCCGTCGATTCGTTCGACACCGCCCCGGTGCGTGGCGGGCGCGGGACGGTGGAGGCGCGTTCGGGGACGACGTACGCGGACGAGAGCTGCAACGGCACGTGCGCGTGGACGTGCTACCCCGCTACCTGCGCCACCTGCGATTACGCGTGCGGCGGCTCGGGGGTGAGCTGCGGCGGAGGATGCGGCAGCGGAGGCGCCACCTGCGGAAGCACGTGCGACTATGCAACGTGCGCGCAGCCCGAGAGCTGCTGGATGAACATCTGCTGACACCGCGGTTCGGCGTCATACGAGGGCGCCCTCTCCGGACCGCCGGGAGAGGGCGCCTTCGCCAGCATTGCGCTCATTCTTCGGCGCGTGAGCCTGCCGGGTGCACGGGTGGCCGGCCATGATCGGGCAGGGGTCCCCGCTTCCACCTTCCCTCGCGCCGCCGCCGCAGTATCCCCCACCGCCAGCGGACGCTTCGGCGCTCCTCCGCTTCGGCCGCGGCACCCGCCAGCGGAACGATGTCGAGCACGACCCGGGGATGAGCTCGGAGCGCGGCCGCCGCGGCGCCCGGCGATCCGGGCGCCAGGGCGTGCGGGAGCACCCGGATCCCGAACACCAGCATGGCGAACGTGCCGGCAAGGAACGAGATGAACTGGATAGCCGAGAACGCGCGCGCGAGCCCGCCGATGTCGGCCAGCTCCGGCTTGAGCCCTCCACCCGGCATGAGCTGGCCGGTGAGCGCGCTCATGGCACAGACGCCGGCCACGGCCGAGATGGTGTGCGAAACCCAGGTGGCGATGAGCCACTGCCTCCAACGCGCGGTCAGGAACGGCCGGCTCCCCAGGAACGTGATGGTGATGGCGAGCACGCCGGTGGAAAGCGTGATCAGCTGCTTCGCGTGCTCGTTCGCCAGCTGGAAGCCCAGCTCCACATGCGGGTTCACCATCGAACGTCAGCAGAACGGATAGAACGGGCAGAACTTGCCGAGCGCGACGTTCAGCTCCTGCTGGCCCACGGCACCGGACTGCCGGGAGCGTGAGGCGGCAAGGCTCGCGACGAATCGCGAAAGTCCCTGTTCCGCACTGCCCACCTGCGCCTCGGTTCCGTCCGATGCCAGCCGGAGCGCCGCCCTGTCCACGATCTGCTGGAGCTGCGCGGCCGCCGCGGGGTCCAGCACCAGGCGGTAGCGGGTCAACTCGGCCGACGCGGTGCCCCGCAGGCGCGAAGCTGTGCGCTGGGCGCCGCCACCCTGTCCGCCCCCGGCCGCGCCCGCCGGCGCGGACATGCCGGTCCCGCCGCTCATCGCGCCGCTGCGGTCCCGCGGCGGCGCCTCGATGATCCGCGCCACGAGCATGGCGGCGAACTCCTGGTCCCATTGGCCGTTGCCTCTGCGGACCGTGGCCTGCACCACGGTCGCCTGGCCGCGCGGCCGCACCTCCACGCTCACGCTCCCGTCCGCGGCCGCGCCGCGGAACACGGCGCTCGAGCCGCTCGCCTGGCGCCCCTGGAATGCGATGCCCGTTTCCGCGAAGGCGCGGCGGACGCGCAGGTCGGTTTCCGCCATGGAGCTCCACGTCCATCCGGCCGCCCCGCTCTCGGTCAGAGAGACGGACGGCGCGCTGGACTGTGCCGCCAGGCACCCGGCCAGCGGCGGCGTGGCCAGGAGGATGCCTGCAAGGGCGATGGGGAAGGTCGATCGGTGAAACATGCGTCCTTTTTCCCGCGAAATGAATGAGCCGATTTACCACGGCAAGGATGCGCGCGTTCGTTCCCGCGGTCAAGCATTCCTTTCCGATGTTTAGCGTCGTTGCAGTGGCACCGATTGCCACGTCCGAGGCTTGACGATGGCCGCGCGCACGCCCCGGCGGGAGCAGCTCCCGCCGGGGCGCCGTCGTATGCGCGTGCCCAGGCAGGAGTCGCTACGACTGCTTCCCCGCCTCCAGCGCGCGCTGCACGTAGGCCATCATCTCGCGCACGGGCGCCGTCTCGATGCCGTGGATGGTGGTCTCCTGCTGCCACATGGTGTTCAGCGACCCCAGGATCTCCGGGTTGCCGCCGGTGAAGCCGCGCACCAGCTCCATCCAGCGCGCGGCCAGCGCCTGCACCTTCGGGTCGGCGGGGTCGGTGCCGCGGTCCATCTCCGCGCGCACCTCGGCCATCAGCCGCTCCCACTCGCCCTCCACGGCGCGGATCTGGTCCTGCCCGATGGTGTCGGCGCGGGTCTTCAGCTCCTCGCGCTGCTCGGGGGTGAAGTACTTGTCGAACATGGTCGTTGCCTCGATGGTTCGGATGAGCTCGTCGGCGGAGACGGTCTCCGCGCGGTCCAGCTGGGCGGCGATGCGTTCCAGGCGCTCGCACAGGCGGCGCTGGGCGTCCATCTGCTCGCGCAGGCGCTTCAGGTGGAGCGCGATGGTTTCGCGCGGCGAGACGGCGCGGCGGTCCAGCATCCCGCGGATCTCCTCCAGCGGAAACCCCAGCTCCCGCAGCGACGTGACCTGCTGCAGCCGCGCGACGTCCCGCTCGGCGTACAGCCGGTGCCCGGACGGCGTGCGGCGCGACGGCCGCAGCAGCCCGATCTCGTCGTAGTGGTGCAGCGTGCGCACGGTCAGCCCCGTGGCGCCCGCCAGCTCCCCCACCTTCCATCCATCCCGCGCCATCCCGCCCTCCTTCGGTTTTTACTGCGTCTCGTGGCCACGACGGAAGGCTAATACCTCACGCCACGTGAGGTGCAAGGGGGATGATGGCTGAGGGCGAAAATGCGACTGAAGTCGCGGCTGCAACGGCACACACTCCGCCTGCGCGGAGTCCCTCTCACGCCCGATGCCATGGGTGTCGAACCGAACCATCCCGGCAGTCCGCGAAGGCGGACTTCGGGCCGTTGTTGCCGCGAATTCATTCGCCCTTGGATGCAGGGCATGTCACGAACGCACGAAGCCCCGGCAGGATTTCTCCCGCCGGGGCTTCCGGTCTCCGCCGACGCCGTTCAGCCGAGCGGCGACAGCCAGACGGGCACGCCGCCCATGTGGTCGCCGGTGATCACGTCCTCGTCGAAGGTGGACGGGTCCAGGCCGGGGAGCGCGCCGTGCGAGCGCTGCGTCATCTGCGTGCCGCGGTTGGCCGGCACCTGGTCGTTGTTCAGGTTGAACGAGCGCCAGTAGTGCTGGAAGGGCAGCTTCCAGAGCTGCGTGGGGTTCAGCCCCGGGTTCCAGCCCACGTACAGGCCGGGCACGTACCCGGCCGCCTTCACCGCGGCGTACCAGGCGCGGCAGTACGCGTCGGTCTCGCTCGCCGGCGTGCTCGTGGCCACGCCCTCCAGGTCGCACCACAGGTTGATCCCCGGCGGCAGGCCGATGCTCTTCGCGTAGGCCACGCCGTTGTTGCCGTTCTGCGTCCCCTTGGCCGCCGAGGGTGTCCACGCGTTCTCGCTCTCCACGTACTGCACGGCCATCAGCGACAGGCCGGCGTTCAGGATCATCTGCGCCTCGGTCTGCGTCAGGTCGCCCGCGTGGGCCACGGCGCGGCGCACGTAGCGGATGGCGAAGGTGTAGTTGCGCTGTTTGGCCGCCTGCAGGGCGGCCTGGGTGACGGTCGAGGCGGTGTCGAAGCCGACCTGCCCGACCGCCGCGTTCGTGACGGTGCCGATCAGAGACATGGGATGATAGGGGGATGGAGGATGAGATCCCGCGCCTTCGATCCGTCCGGGGTGGGGGAGACGGATGGGGATGAAGATGCGCGGTGGCAGATACTACGCTGTCGCCCTCAATCAAACGCCCGCGCGGCCCGGACGGAAGGGATTCGATGCAGACCTTCCTCCGTCGCCGATCGGCATCGGGGAGAATCGATCGATCCGCGGCGGGTTCGGTGCGAAACCAGCGGCGGCGCGACGCCTCCTGCATCGCGCCCTCTCCGGCCGGCCGAGGCCGTCCACCTCTCCCGTACCGGGAGAGGTAGCTTCCCAGCATCGGTGCTTCAATCCAGCATCAGCGTGAGCCAGGTCTGCTCATTGCCCCGATGGCCCGGGAGCCACCCTCTCCCGGAACGGGAGAGGGTCGCGCCCTCCGGCGCGGGGTGAGGGCGCGATGCCGCGGAAACGCGAAGTGCGCCGCCCCCGAACCGGGGCCAGCGCACTCACGCACTTCCGCACTTCCGCACTTCGTCACCCGCCCACGAACTCCTCGACGAAGTAGCGCGGCGACAGCGGCTCGCCGGTGGCGTGCACCAGCAGCTCGTTCCAGTCCAGCGACGCGCCGGGGGCGAAGATCTTCTCGCGCAGGAAGGCGCCCACCTCCGCGTGCCCGGCGATGCTGCGCCCCGCAGGCACCCCGCGCCGCGCGCGGGCGGAGATCTGCGACGCCATCAGCTCGCCCAGCAGGTAGTTGTGGTAGTACACGGGCGACAGCGACAGGTGGATCTTGCTGGCCCAGTCCGGCGCGTCGCGCCCGTCCGGCCGGCGGATGAGCTGCAGCCGCTCCACCAGCTCCCACCAGACGGCGTTCAGGTCCGGCCGGTCCGGGTCGCGGTACAGCTCGCGCTCGAAGTACGCCATCACCAGCATCCACCGCGCGGACACCAGCATCGCCGCGCGCTGCTGCGCCTCCACGTCCTTCGCCTCGCCGGGCGCCAGCCGCGCGGCGGGCACCTCGCGCAGCCACGCCGGGTCGCGCGTGAGGCGGCCCATGTACATGGCGATGGCCTCGGTGGAGAGCGTGTGCGAGATGGTGCGCAGGAAGAAGGGCAGCTCGCGCGGGACGTAGCGGTCGTACGCGGCGTGCCCCAGCTCGTGCAGGATGGTGCTGGTCCACTTCTCGTTCGGGCGCATGTTGCACAGCACCCGCACGTCGCCCTCGCGGTCCAGGTCGATGCAGAAGGCGTGCTGGTCCTTGCCCTCGCGCTCGTACAGGTCGCTGTTCGCCAGCACCTCGTCCACCGGCAGCCCGATGCCGCGGAAGAACTCCCGCGCCAGCGCCACCGGGTCCAGCGCGCCGAAGTACGCGTCCAGGTCCACCGAGCCCGTGATCGCCGGCGCCTCCTGGGCGAAGAAGTCGTCCCAGTGCCAGGGGCGCAGTTCGTCCGGCCGGACGCCGAAGCGCCGGGCCAGGTGCCCGTCCATATCCGCGCGGAAGCGGCGGAAGGGCTCGTCGGTGCGGTCGCGGAACTCGTCCAGCACCGCGAAGAGCCGCTCTTCCCCCAGCTCCTGAAGGTGCAGCTCCATCGCGTAGTAGTTGGGGAACCCCTGCGAGCGCGCGGCGGCGTTGCGGCGGCGCACCAGCTCCAGCAGCGGCCCGGCCACCTCGCGCCCGATCTCCTTCGCCGCCTCCCACGCCTCGCGGCGCACCCCCGGGTCCTCCGCCTCCTGCAGCGCCTCCAGCAGCTCGTTGTTGGAGAGCCGCCGGCCGCGGAGCGTCGACCGGAAGGTGTGGAACACGTGCTCCAGCTCGGCGCCGCGGCGCACCAGGTCCTCGATGGTCTCGCGCGGGAGCTGGTTGCGCGTGAACTCGTGGTCCAGCAGCACCAGCTGGCGGCGGAGCAGGGCGTCTCCCACGCGGGCGGCCAGCCACTCGCGCACCTTCCTCGCGTCCCCGGCGTCGGCGAACACCATCGCCACGGCGGCGCGGGCGCGGGTGGCGCGCTCCAGCGCGTCGTCGCCGGCGCCGACCGCCGCGTCCCAGCTGGCCAGGTGCGACTCGCGCATCAGAGGCGCCACGCGCGCCTCCAGCTCCGCCACGAAGGCGCGCGCCTCGCCGTCGGCGGACGGGGCCAGCGCCGCGGTGGACTCCGTCTCGGTCATCTCAGCTCGTCGTACAGCGCCGCGATGGCCTCGGCGCCGCGGTGGAAGTTGTCGACCGACATCCATTCGTTGGGCGCGTGCGCGTTCTCGCCCGGCAGGCCGAAGCCGATCAGCACCACCGGCGCGTGCAGCGTGTCCTCGAACGCCTTCACGATGGGGATGGAGCCGCCCTCGCGGATGGTTACCGGCTCGCGCCCGTACGCCTTCGCCAGCGCGCGGCGGGCGGCCTCGAAGACGGGGCCGCTCGGCGCCGCGTACCAGGGCTGGCCGCCGTGCAGCGCCTCGACCTCCACGGTCACGCCCTCGGGGGCGAGCGACTTCACATGGTCGGTGAACATCCGCTCGACCTCCTGGTGGTCCTGGTCGGGAACCAGGCGCATGGAGATCTTGGCCATCGCGCGGCAGGGGAGCACCGTCTTCGCCCCCTCGCCGGTGTAGCCGGAAAGGAGGCCGTTCACGTCCAGCGTCGGGCGCACCCAGATGCGCTCCAGCGGGCCGTATCCCGCCTCGCCGCCCAGCTTCGGAGCGCCCACCTCCTCGCGCAGCCCTTCTTCCTTGAACGGCAGCCCGGCGATCATCCGCCGCTCGGCGTCCTCGATCTCCATCACCCTGTCGTAGAAGCCGGGGATGGTGACGCGCCCCTGCTCGTCATGCAATTGGGCGATGATCTTCGCCAGCGCGTTGGCGGGATTCACCACCGCGCCGCCGTACGCGCCGGAGTGGAGATCGACCGACGGCCCCTGCACGCGCACCTCCATGTACGCCAGCCCGCGCAGGCCGATGGTGATGGACGGCAGCCCGGGCGCGAACATCGTGGTGTCGGAGATCATCACCGCGTCGCAGCGCAGGCGCCCGGCGTTGGCCGACAGGAACTCGGCCAGGTTCGGCGACCCGATCTCCTCCTCGCCCTCCACGCAGAAGACCACGTTCACGGGGAGCGAGCCGTTCGCCGCCAGGTGCGCCTCCACGGCCTTCATGTGGAGATACACCTGCCCCTTGTCGTCCACCGAGCCGCGCGCGAACAGCTTGCCGTCGCGCACGGTGGGCTCGAAGGGGGGCGACAGCCACTCGTCCAGCGGCTCGGGCGGCTGTACGTCGTAGTGGCCGTAGATGAGGAGCGTGGGCGCGCCCGGGGCCCCGCGCCACTCGCCCAGCACCACCGGATGGCCCGCCGTGGGGACGACCTCGACGGTGGTGAGGCCGATGGCGCGCATGCGGCCGGCCAGCCACTCGGCGGCGGCGGCGGTGTCGGCCCTGTGCTCGCTCTTGGCGCTGATGCTGGGAATGCGCAGCAGCTCGTTCAGCTCGGCTACGCTCTGCTCGCGGTTCTGCTGGAGATAGTCGTTGACGGACATCCGGCTCCGTGCGTCGGCGAAGGTTCGCTCGCTCGCCCGCCGCTTTCCGGCGGGTGATGGGGAGACGGCGAATATAACCGGCTGTAATCGATCCGCTACGTGCGTCCGGGTACGGGTAGCGAACGGCGGCGGCCGCGGGGGCGCGGCCCCGCGGCCGAGCTCACATTCCGTACGGCGGAACGATCCATGCTCTTCCCGGGGGTGACTCAATATCGCCACTACCCGATGAGGAGGAAGCTTATGATATCGAGACGGACAAGGCCCCTGCTGCGATCCCTGGCCCCGGTGCTCCTGGCCGTGCTCTCCGCGACCGCCGCCGAGGCGCAGGCCACCGCCGCGGGGAGAGGGCGAGTCGTGCTGCCGGAGGGGAGCGTGATCATCGTGCGGACCACCGCGCCGCTGGAATCGAACACGGCGCGGGTGGGGCAGGCGTTCGAGACCATCGTCGCGGACACCGTCCGCGCCGACAACTTCACGGTGATCCCGGCCGGGAGCCGGATCCGCGGGGTCGTCACCTTCGCCCAGCCGGCCGATCGCCAGCGCTCGGGCGTCATCGAGGTGAACTTCGACCGGCTGACGCTGCCGGACGGCGCGGTGCTCCCGCTGAGCGGGAAGCTGACCAGCACCGACGCCGCCGAGCGGCGCCAGATCGAATCGGACCCGAACGCGCGCGTCGTGCTGGTGGGCGGACGCGGCGGAGTGGGGGCGACCATCGCGGGGGCCGGGTCCGAGAACACCCCGGCGTCCGGCATCCTGGCGGCGCTGGGCACGCTGCTCTCGCAGGCCCGCGACGTCCGCGTGCCCCGGGGCACCCCGCTGGCCGTGCAGCTGGAGCAGAGGCTGGTGCTGAGCCGCCGCGGCGCCGCGCGGTCGCCCGATTCCTACACCATCTACACGGCGGAGGACCGCATCCGGGCGGCGCAGCAGGCCCTCGCGCGCCAGAACTACTATCGCGGCGCGGTCACCGGGCAGCTCGACGATGCCACGCAGCGGGCGCTGTTCGAATTCCAGGTGGACAAGGGGATCATCGCCACCGGGAACCTGGACGGCCGCACCGCGCAGGCGCTCGGCATCAACGCCACCGCGCCCGGCGGCGCCACGGGGAGGGCGGTTCTCTCGGCCGAAGAGGCGTCGCTCCTGCGCCGGGCGGGGCAGGCGCTGGTCGGCCGCTACCGGCAGGACATGGCGGTCTCCACCACGGGGCGGCTGGATGCGGGCCGCGCCTACGACGAGGGCGACATGGAGCTGTGGTTCGCGCTGTCGGCCTTCGCGGACAACAGCTCGCTGTACGAGCAGCTCGTGCGCGTGCCGGGGAACGCCTCCGGCTCGGAGGCGGCGGGCAGGGCGCTGGTGGGCGCGGCGCGGCGGGTGGACGCCGCCATGCAGGGCGCGGGCGCGTCGCAGGCGGTCCAGAGCGCCTGGGCGTCCATGCGCCGCCAGCTCGCCGAGCTGGATCCCGCGTACAGGTAGACCGCGGGGAGCGGAAGGCAGCATGACGAAGGACGGCAGCCGCGGGAGCGCTCTCCCGCGGCTGCCGTCGTATCATGGGGGTAATTCGGCCGATCGGCTGTGCATTTCTCGACCGGGCGAACAGCAGGGCATCACACGGAATCAGGGAAGGAACAGGTGCGGACGACTCGTGTCGCGCACCTCGACGGGATAGCACCGTTCAGCGCGGCCAGCACTCAAGTTGGTCGTGTCCATCAGGCTTGCGGCGTTGAGGGTCAAACAGCGAAGGCCGCAACAAGCACCAGGTCGTGTCCCACAACGAGGAGGGTAGCAAACTCGGACCCGCGCGGGGGCGCTTCGGCCACGAGGAAGTAGAATCCGCCCGCCGCGAAGAACGTGTAGGGCCGCCCGCCGATGATCCTGCGGCGGCTCGTATCCGGCTGCAGGTCTCGCTGTCTTTCGGGTCGGAGAGCGCCCGGACGTCCGCCGCGGTCGCAGTGATGGCATAACGTTTCCGCACACCCGCGACAACGTGCGAGCCGAGGAACCGCGTGAGGATTGCACGCGTCCCCGGCGCTTCGCGCGGGCATTCCCCAAGCGGCCCGGCAGCCGGGCTCGACGTCCCACCGCCCAGCAGGGCCAGCCAGATCGGCACGAGCACGCAGGCGGCGTTCACGGCTCCTCGCTCAGTTCCTGTCTTACCTTCTGCACCCATCCCGGCGCGAACATTTTCGCCGTCGCGTACGCCTGGTCCACCGCGTCGAGAAGCAGTCGCACCCCCGCGTCGGGGTTCGGAAGCGTTCCCACGAATCGGCGGAGCTGGACGGCAACCGTGGCTGGAGGCGTGCCGCCAATGCCGGTGTTGCGCTCGGCCCATGCGCGGAGCCGATTCAAAGTTTTGCCGTAGGGCTGCGTCCCCGCGACGATGAAGTTGCTCAGTCCCGTGGGCGACATGCCGAGTTCCTCAGCCACGCCGCGAAGCGTACGGGAGCCGACTGCATCCCGCAGTGCGGCTCGTAGCCGGTCCACCTCACCGGGCCTGCCCCGGTCGTGTCGATTCGCCATCGGCGTGGAACTCAATGCCGCATGGCGGGCCACTCGGCCCGAAGTTCATCCACCCATGGCGGAGGCGTAATCCCGCAGTCGTGATAAGCCGATTCCGCAACGCGGCCGAGCGACCGCAGCACATCCTCGCGATCGCCGCGACCGAGACCGGGCAGCGCCCACTCTATCAAACTGCGCGCGGCTCGCAGACTGAGTCCCGGTTCCGCCGCGCCGGAATCGGGGAAACTCATGCGGCGAGCGGCTCCGGCTCGCCAAGAACTGCGATCATGGCTCACGTTCATTTCTGTGAAGGCGGGCCGCGTACTGTACGAGGCCCGGCGGGCGTGCTCCCCGGAATCCGTCATACATCCCGAGCAGCCGGCCCACCAAGGCGCGGGCGCAGGCATCGCGCTCCAGGCTGGGCGGCCCGCCGCAGAGGCCGAAAACAAACGCCTCATAGTCCGCGGCGGTAACCCGGAAGCGTCCCACCAGACACTTCACCCGCCCGAGATGAGCCGGGCGCCGCCGTACCGAGGCGAGATCTCCGGTTCCGAGCGCCGAGGCGGCGCCGCGTTCCTGATCCGCTCGCGCAGCTCGCGCGCGTTGGCGTCGAGTTCCGCCAGCTCGGCCTCGTCGTACCGGGGATGAAGGAGAAGGCGGGCGATGCGCCGCGCTACGTGCGCAAGTTCCTGTTCCAGCTCGGAAACGGCCTCAGCCCCACTCATCGCATCACCCTGCCGCAGTTGAGTTTGGGGGCGGGCCGTTGCCAGGCATCGCGCGTCCTGCTGGCTCGGATGTGAGCAGCTGGTGAGAAGGATTCGCGACCGCGCCCCTGTCGTCCGTCCATTTCAGCAGCGGAGGCCGCCGAGCTATCCCCACATCCCCCCGCCGTTGCCTGCGGCGGGCTCACGTCTGGAGCCTCACGGGCAGTCGAACCAGCCATTCGGCAACCCCTTGCCCGTGAGCCTCATGAATGTCCGCGAACTCCCGTACGGCATCGTCACGCTGGTCCGACGGGATGTCGTCGAAAACGCCGGACAGCATCGCGGCGAGGGCGTCCGTATCGTCCCGAAGGGATTTTCGACTTGGCACCCGCGCGCCCCCGAGTCCGCCAATGGTGGCGAGCCGCTCCGAATGGTGGCGAACCGGCCCCGAAATCACGGCAGGAAAGATGTTCCGCTGTACGCCCGACAAGTAGCCGTCCGCCTTTGACGGGAAACGGGAGCGGGCGGCAAACGGCAATGGCTGAAGCAAAATCCTCCCGGAAAACGACAGTTAGCAGGGGCTTGTCCGCGAGTGTCTACAGTGCAGACTATCTCTGGCGCACGATTAATTGAGGCAGTAATCTTCGTCCTGGACGCGCATGGGTGGTCCGCTCCTACTCTGATATGCGAGATTCAACGCGAATCGTCCCTCCACTTCCTGACTGGCCGCGAACGGAGTCCGAGATTCTGAGCGAGCTGGATTTCAGGCCGCTTGGAGTCGAACTCTGGCTTGCGGTCCGTAAGGGAAGATTGTGGGCTGAAACGGCAGCTCCTGACCGTGAGCACCTATTCCCCCGGAAGCTATCCGGGGAGGCCCGCGCACGTCATCGGGCAGCGGTTTCGGGCGCACCCGAACTGCGCGAGCCGCTGCACGTTTTTCGCTGCGTAAGCGACCGCAGCGAGCGTGTAGACGCAGATGAGCTTGCTCGTGCGTGTGCGCGCATTGCTGATTGGGCCATGGATCGATCCCTATTATCAACTGCATGTCAGTTTGCGCTCGCTGCCGCGCACCTGCTGCCAGACAACCCGGAATTCAGCAACTTGGCGGGCCTCATGTTCCGGCGCTCTGGAGACTTTGGTAGGGCAGAGGCGTGCTATCCCCGTGCCATCATTTTAGGCCAGAAGCAGCGAAACTGGGTCGAGTACATCTGCGGTCACATCGGAACGGCCGCGCTCCTGTACACGACGGGAGTCAATCTCAAGCGCGCTGTTCGTCACTTGAAAACCGCAGCGCGGATGGCCCGGAAGGAGGGGATGCTGTGGCTTGCTGGTCATGCTGTGCACGACTCTATGTTGCTTATGCTGGAGCGCGGTGACTTTGAGGGAGCGGAGGCCGCCGCCGTCCGGGCGGCCGAGATGTATCCGCTGCATGACCGCCGGTTCCCATTCTTTGTTGCTGATTACGCTTTAGTGCAGTTGATGCAGTGGCGATTTTCGGATGCGCATCGGCTGTTGAAACTGTGCCTGGACGTCATCGATCAACCGGCCGCGCGTGGGGTGATTACGAGCATGTTGGCGCGAACCGCTGCGGGAACAGGCAAACGGGAAGAGTACGGCCGGTTTAGCGTGTGGGCCCGAGAGTTCGCGGAGAAGTACAGCGAGCACGCGGCTGCCGCGCATTATCATTTAGCCGAGGCGGCACGGGCATGCCGAGCTTGGCAGGAAGCGGAAGCGCACGCGCTCCGTGCTCGTGAGATTGCCACGCAAAGCAACGACAGAATGGTTTCTCGGTTGGCGGGGGATGCATTGGCGTTAGCGAAGGCGCGCGCCCTCGCGCCGGACAGGAGCGAGTGCCCACCGTCGTCTGTAAACGAAGAGTTGGGGAGAGTTCTCGGCATCCGGCTACGGCGCTGGAGCCCGGACGAGCATCGCGGA
Source organism: Longimicrobium sp. (assembly GCF_035474595.1). Lineage (NCBI taxonomy): Bacteria > Pseudomonadati > Gemmatimonadota > Longimicrobiia > Longimicrobiales > Longimicrobiaceae > Longimicrobium > Longimicrobium sp. The sequence goes on along the minus strand of NZ_DATIND010000121.1, from coordinate 57,118 downwards.
CCCCAGCGCACGTTGTTCCGTAATCAGTGGGTGGCTTAGTGCCCCGAGCCGAACCCTAGCCCAATCCGCCCCATAGTGTCATCGGCCGCCGTCTCGTTCGTGACGACGGCCGTTTGCGTGTCAACTGGTGCAGCGTGACCGGACCCGAAGCCGAAGCCATTTTCCGCAGGAGGGGTAGGCCGACGAGCACTTGCAGTCGGCGACTGCGTACACGCGATCGCGCTGATGACCAGAACGACGGATGCGTAGGCGATTGTGCGAGCATGGCGCATGATGTTACTCCCCGTGAACTTCTGTGCGTGCCTGAGGCGCCAAGAGGGCGTGCCAAAAAGGTGCGCACGCCGCACTATTCCCGCCAGACCACGGGGAGTACAACACCGCTCCCATGCGGCAGGGATACGGGTGAACGTCGTATTTCAATCAGACTCTTAGTTGCGCTGAACACCCCTTCGCGAGGTCGTTAATGCTTCCGCTCTATTCCCGCTCACCGTTCTCCCCGTCTCCCCGGCGGCCCCCCGCTTGAGCCGCCGCACTTTTTCGCGTGCCGCCAGCAGATAAGACGTCACTTAGCAGGTTTCGGGCGGTTGCTGGATGCGATGGCAGCAGTGACACGGAGGGAACAGAGAACGGGCGGCAATTCTCCGTTCTTCCCGTTCCCTCCACGGGAGACACCCGCTGCCGTCAGGGCGCCTCGGCGCCGTCCAGGCGGTAGCCGCGGCCGCGGATGGCGACGACGAAGGCGGGGACCAGGAACAGGGTGATGGGGGTGGACAGCGCCAGCCCGCCGATCACCGCCAGCGCCAGCGGCCGCTGCAGCTCGGCGCCCGCCCCCACGCCCAGCGCCAGCGGCAGCAGGCCGAAGAGCATGCAGAGCGTGGTCATCAGGATGGGCCGCAGGCGGGTGCGCGCGGCCACGCGAATGGCCTCGCCCAGCGCCTCGCCGTCGTGCTTCATGCGGTGGTAGGTGAAGTCCAGCAGGATGATGCCGTTCTTCACGATCAGCCCCACCAGCAGCACCATCCCCATCAGGCTGGAAACGTTCAGCGGGGTGCCGGTGACCAGCAGCAGCGCCATCGCCCCCACGAACGAGAGCGGCGCGGCCAGCGTGATGATCAGCGGCTCCACGAACGAGCGGAACTGGATCACCATCACCGCGATCACGTCCGGCCGTGCAAGGTTCGTGGCGCGCGGTTATCGTGCGGTAAGGTAGCGCGGATAGCTTGCACGCACGCGGGGGCGCCTGCATCCGCGCGGCGCCCCGCCGCCATCCCCACGAAACCGGGAAGACGAAATGACTCGCCGCTCCGCCCGCTCAGCCGCGGTGCTCGCGCTGCTCCTCGCGCTCGCCGGCGCGTCCGCCGCCGCGGTACGGGCCGTCCGCGCGGATGGCCCGTACCGCGTCCTCCACCGCACGGTCACGGGGGGAGGGGGGATGGGACTACCTGACGGTGGACGGGGCGGGGCGGCGCGTCTTCGTCTCCCGCGGCACGCACGTGATGGTGGTGGACCTGCGGCGCGACTCGCTGGCGGGTGACATCCCGAACACCCCGGGCGTGCACGGGATCGCGCTGGCGCCGGAGCTGGGGCGCGGGTTCACCAGCAACGGGCGCGACTCCACCGTCACCGTCTTCGACCTGCGCACCCTCGCGCCGCGGGGAACGGTGCAGGTCACCGGCCGCGGCCCCGACGCCATCCTGTACGACCCCGCCACGCGGCGCGTCTTCACCTTCAACGGCGGCAGCGGCAACGCCACCGCGATCGACGCCGCGCGCGCCGCCGTGGCGGGAACGGTGGCGCTGGCCGGCAAACCCGAGGCGGCGGTGCTGGACGGCGCGGGCCACGTGTGGGTGAACATCGAGGACCGGGGCGAGATCGAGGAGTTCGACGCGCGCACGCTGCGCAGCCTGGGCCACTGGCCGCTGGCGGGGTGCGAGGAGCCGAGCGGGCTGGCGTTCGACCGCGCGCACGGCCTGGTGTATCCGATGTAGAAGATGCGGTTTGGGTGCGCGAAAATGCGAGTGAACTCGCGGCTACAAAGGCACACAGTCCGTCTCCGCAGACTTCGATTCGTCGCGTGATCGGCGCCGGTGTGCGCCGCATCCGTCGTCGCCATCGCGATGCATGGGCATTGGCGTGGACGGCGGGGCGGGGAAGTCCGCGAAGGCGCGACTGCGTGCAGTTGTAGCCGCGAGTTTACTCGCATTTTTCGCGACCCACATCTCCCGAAACTCCCGAATCCCCCGAATTTCACTCGATCTTCGACGGCCCGAATCAGCGCATCCCATCCCCCCGTCCTTGGCGGCGCCGCGTCGCGCATGGTATCCTGTGAATCGATCGGTAGCAGGGACGCCGATGCATCGGGATCAGCTTCGTCTTGCTCGCCGCTGCCGCCATTCGCCCCATCTCCATCCCTCGCCCCACGATCCGATGCGACTGCAGAGGAGAATCGCCGCGCTGCTTCCCGCCGCGCTCGTGCTGGCCGCGTGCCCGGGAACCGCGCCGTCGCCCGCGCCCGCGGGGCCGCCCGTGAACGCCGACGAGCTTGCCGTCTACGCGACGGTGATCGACAGCGTGCTGGCGGACACCGCGCAGCCGTTCGTCATCATCGCGGACAGCACCTCGGTGTCGCACGTGGAGGCGGAGGCGGTCCGCAACTTCGTAGTGGAGCTGGACTCAGCGTTCCCTGCGAGCGCCATCGCCGACTACCGCGAGAAGAACGGCACCGGGTGGCTCCTCCCCGCCGCCATCCCCGCGGGCACCACGCTGCGCATCTTCGCGCCGCGCACCGTCTTCGCGCCCGACGGCAACCTGCGCGAGCAGTACGCCGAGTTCCAGCGCCGCTACGCGCCGGCGACCAGCTTCCACACCCTGTCGCGCCCCGGCTTCGACGCCGAGCGCCGGCACGCGGTGATCGTCACCGGCTCGCACTGCGGCGCGCTGTGCGGGCACGGGCAGATCGTGCTGCTGGAGCGCGGCCCCGCCGGCTGGCGCATCGTCCAGCGCCGCACCACCTGGGTGAGCTGAGCCCGCGCTTCGCGCGGAGTACGAGAGTGCGGAAGTACGAGAGTACGGGAAGGGATCGGACGGATGACGAAGGGCCCGCGCACATCGCTGCGGGCCTGTCGTCGTATCGCATCGCTGCAGGGCGGGATCACATGTTTGCTTGATCCCACACGCGTTTTACGCAACTCTTCTCTCGCGCAGTTCATTTTCGGTCTTCATGATCATCCCGTTCGGGAGAATGCCGCATGCTGAAACCAGTCATCCTCGCGGGGATCCTCATTGCCGTGGGCGGGTGCGCCCCGCAGGACGCCGAGTCGCTCCGGGCCGATTCCAGCCAATCGTCCGCCGCCGAGCTCGCGCACCAGGCGGAGATCGCACAGCATCAGGCCCGGATCGCGGCCATACAGTCCCAGATGGAAGAGCTCGGCCAGTCGCGTAACCTGATCTTCACCAGCCTGAACGGCCATCAGCAGCGGATCCAGTCGCTCCGCGGCAGCTCCTCGGAGCTGTCGAACGAGCTGGAGACGCTGAACAACGACGTGGCCGCCTACCTGATGGACCACAAGATCGCGGTTGCGTGCATGGGCGCCGCGGGGATGGCGGTGAGCGACGACAACGAGTTCTCCCAGGACGTGAAGGACGTGTCGAAAGTCGTAGCCATCGCGTGCGCTCTTGCGCTGCTCAGCTCGGATTTCCGGAGCGAGATCGCGGGTGTGCTGGACAGGCTGGTGCAGGCCGACTCGCAGGCGAAGAACCTCCGGTCGCAGATCCGCTCGCTGGACGACCAGATCGCGCAGGAGACGAACGGCTCTGCGGCGGACCAGGCGCGATACGACAGCCTCACCTCCGAGATCCAGCAGCTCCAGCTGCGGCTGCAATGAAACGCATCTCTGCGCCTGAATGACGAAGGGCCCGCGCTCGCCTCAGCGCGGGCCCTTCGCCTCCGGCATTCCGAAGCTGACGCCTACTTCGCGTCGCCGCCCGGCTTGCCGCGGCCGCGGGGCCTGGGGTCGAGCTCGAACTGCTCGTCCATGCTGTAGCGGCGCTTCACGCCCACGATGAACATCAGCAGCCCCGCCGCGCCCGCCAGCAGCGCCGCCGTCTGCATCGCCTTCTTCGCCCTGCTGCTGCCGCCCTTCTCGTACTCGCTCGCCATCTGCCTGTGCTCCCGTGGGTTCCGTGCGCGCCACCGCGATCGCGTCCACGATACCCGCGCCCATCCGTCCGCGCCAGCCCGCCATCCGACAGAAGCCGCGCGGTCGGTGCGGCGGTCACGCTCCCTGGCCGGGCGGCTGAAGCCACGGCAACAACAGCACAAAGTCCCTGCGGGACTGCCAGGCGCTATCTGCTCTCCTCCGAAGCATCTTCGCAGGACCGCGACCCCGGTATTCCCTCCACCCGCTCCGCGGGGGAGCGGGAACTGGTGGCGCGGAGATGTTTTCGGAAAGCCGGGATGCCGGCCCGCAGTCCCGCAGGGACTTTGTGCAGTTGTTGCCGCCGAATTCCATTCGGCGGCGGAGCAAGCAAAGCCGGGGCGCCGCACCTGCGCGACGCCCCGGCTCTTCATCCACCGATCCGATCCCGATCCATCCGGATCCCGATCGCGATCACCCGTTGGTGCGGCCGCCCGGCAGGGTCACGGCGGGGACGGGGATGCGTCGCGCGCCGTCGCTCCCCTGCGGCTCGCCGTCCAGAATGCCGGTCCGGGACACCAGCTGCGCGGCCAGCACCGTCTGGATCACGCTGGTGATGTTCCCCGCGGTGGCGTCCGGCGCGCCGCCCTCGCCGCCACCGGCGCTGATCGTCACCAGGCGCGCGTTCGACAGCGCCTCGGCGATCGCCGGGGCGATCTCCGGCAGCATCTCGATCTGCCGGTAGCGGAAGTACGCCTCGCCGCCCTGCTGGATGGCCTCGTTCACCTTGCGGATGCTCTCCGCGGTGGCCTGCGCCACGGTGGTGATGCGGATGGCCTCGGCGCGCGCGGCCGCCTCGGCCTCGATGCGCACCTTCTCGGCGTCGGCGCGGGCCTGCGCGATCTGCGTGGCCTCGAGCTCGGCGATGCGCTGCGTGGCCAGCGCCTCCTGCTTCTTGGCCTCGGCCTGCGCGATCAGCGCCGCGTTGGCCGCGCGCGTCTGCTCCAGCTCGCGCTGCTTGTCGCTGATGTTGCGCTCCGCCTCGAGCGCCGCGTCCTTGGCGCGCCGCGCCTGCTGCGCCGCCACGATGTCGGAGTTGGCCTGCGCCTCGGCCGCGCTCTGCCGGCGCCGCGCCTCGGCCACCTCGCTCTGCACCACCTTGATGTTCAGCGAGTTGAAGCTGAGCCCCAGGTCCGTCAGCTCGCGGCTGCACGCCTTGCGGATGATGATGGCCAGCGGGTCGTCGTCCTCCTCCAGCGGGCTGCCGGGGGCGGGCGTCTGCACCAGCGCCACGTGCTGCGACTCGCGCTCCGCCAGCGCCGTCTGCGCGGCCGCCGAGATGCGCGGCGCCGTCTTGGCCGAGAACAGCTGGTCGTGCGTCAGCAGGTTGATGGCCCGGCGCCCCGACGAGCTCAGCAGGTCGATCAGGATGTTGATCTGCTCTTCCTGCGGCTTGGGGAAGAAGCGGTTGGCCGCCGTCTTGATCATCGCGTCGCTGTCGCCCACCGACACGATGGCGCTGGCCAGCACGCGCACCTTGATGGGCTGCGGCACGCCGTTCTCGTCCAGGTCGGCCGTCTGGTCGGTGATGTCCAGGTCTACGTTGATGGCCTTGCTGGAGATGGTGGTGCCGGTGGTGAAGAGCGGCACCTCCTTGCTCTTGCCGGGGCCGCGGTAGATGAAGGTGCGGCCCGTGAGCCAGCTCACCAGGCGGATGGTGCCCGCCTCGACGTTGCGCAGGAACGCGCTGACCGTCATGGGGATGAGCACGAATACGGCGAACAGAACGATGATGGCCGTCCAGATCAGGTTCGAGTCCATCGGTCCTCCGGGGTGGGCGGCGCGCTCAGGCGCCGCTGGATTGCCCCGCCGAAACGGGGAGTGAAACGACGCAGCGGTTCCGCACGGGATCGACTTCTTCCACCACCAGGCTGTCTCCCGCGCGCACGCGGATCCCGGTCGCGCGGTCCGCGGGGGAAAGCCGTCCCAGCACCTGCACGATCTGCCCGTCCAGCTCGATCTTCACCAGCCCCTCGCCGTCGTGGTTGAAGCCGGTGACGGCCAGGGCGGTGTCGGTGATGGCGCTCTCCAGCGTGAGCGCGGGCTCGCTGCCGAAGCGGAAGAAGAAGTTCCACACCGGCCGCACCGCGAACAGCTCGAACACCAGCCCGCCCGCCACCGCGGCCACGGCCAGCAGCGGCTCGGGAAGGAACGCCGCCAGCAGCAGCCCCGCGGCGCCCAGGCCGACCAGGATGCTGAACAGCACGCGCGGGGAGAGGAAGGAGAGGAACCAGGTCCCCAGCGCCTTCCCGGCGTCGCCCGCGTGCGCGTGGTCGCCGTGGTGCTGCGCGTGGCCGTGGCCATGCCCGTGCGCGATGGCGTGGCCGGCGTCGTGGCCGCCCACGTGCGCGCCCGCGTGGCCGGTGGTGACGCCGTGGCCGCCGACGCCGTGCACGTTCACGTCGCCGTGGTGGCCGCCCGCGTGCAGGTGGCCGCCGCCGTTGGCGTGGCCGCCGTGGTGCCCGCTGTTTCCGGCCACGCCGCTCACGGCCATTACCAGCAGCCCGGCGAAGCCCAGCAGGAGCGAGAAGAGATAGAAGTCCATCCGTGAGGTCCTTGCCCGGGCGCTTCCCGGGCGAGCGGGACTACGAGGGTGCGGCGGAAGAAGTTGCGCAGCTACTCTGGATTGGCTGGAAGAACGGGGGATGCCCTTCCGTGAGCGTAAATATAAGCAGTTTCGGCGCGTGCGCCACGGCGTGGACGAACCGGGCGATGGATTCGGAAGAGGCGGGGCCGAACGGAGCCGGCGGAGTCAGCGGAGAACTTCCTCCGTCCGACTCCGCCGACTCCTGCCGTCCCGCGGATCAGACGCCGCGCCCCGTCTTCTCCTGCAGCTCGTCGATCTTCTTCGACGCCTCGGCCTTGGTCAGCTCGTCGTCGCCGATCTCCTCGCCCGCCTCTTCGGCGAGGGTGTGGAGATACGAGCGCTGGGCGCCCGTCATCGGCTCGTCGCCCGTGACCCAGTTGTCCGGGTCCTTGATCATGTTGCCTTCGGTCTGCTCGGCCGTGCGCTTGTCGGTCATCGTTCGACTCCTGTGAGAATCCCTTCTATCCCGTTCTCGCAGAAGACTTTACGCACGATCCATACCAAATGAAAACCGAAGATGGATTTCGCCAAGCATTGCGGAGAAGCGGAGGAGGCGAGGCTTCTTCCCGGCTCCTCCGCTTCCCTGCGTGAGATTTTCCCTCAGGCGCGCTGGCGGTCGTGGCGGCCCTCGGCGAACTCCTCCACCATCTTTCGGTTGAAGGCGGGGATGTCGTCCGGCTTGCGGCTGGTGACCAGGCCGTGGTCCGTCACCACCTCCTGGTCCACCCAGTCGGCGCCCGCGTTCTTCAGGTCCGTCTGGATCGACGGGAACGAGGTGACCCTGCGCCCCTCCACCACGCCCGCCTCGGCCAGCATCCACGGGCCGTGGCAGATGGCGGCCACCGGCTTGTGCGCCTGGAAGAAGTCGCGCACGAACTCCACCGCCTCCTGCCGCAGGTGGTCGGGGTTCATCACCCCGCCGGGCAGGAGAAGCGCGTCGAAGTCGTCCGCCCGCGCGCCGGAGAGCGGGCGGTCCACCGGGAACTCGTCGCCCCAGTCGGTGTGCTGCCACCCCTTCACGCTGCCGTCCTTCGGCGATACGATCACCGTCTCGGCGCCCTCGTCCTGCAGCGCCTTCCGCGGCTCGGTCATCTCCACCTGCTCGAACCCGTCGGTGATCAGGATCGCCACCTTCTTTCCCTGCAGCCGTCCCGGCATCTTTCCGTCTCCTTGTTCAGCGTTCGACAATCGCCACGAAGTGCGGAGGCGAGGCAAGGCGCGGGCCGGGCGGGCGTCACGAACCGCCTCCGCCGCACGTTTGAACCACGTCGAACCCGACTTCACCCCACCGTGAGCTGGATCCGATGAGGCGACTTCTGTCCGCCGCCGCCGTCCTCCTCCTCGCCGCCTGCTCCGGCGACCCGGCCGGCTCCGGCACCACCGACGTGATGGTGCGCACCGACCGCTCCGAGTACGACCGCGGCGCCATCGGCGAGGTCCCCGTCACCTTCACCGTCGCCAACCACACCTCCGGCCCCATCTCGCTTCTCTGGTGCGGCAGCGGCGCCATCGCGGAGCTGCAGCTGCTGAACGACGGGGAGTGGATGACCACCTCGCCCCCGTTCTGCCCGTCCATCTACTCCCCCGTCGAGGTCGCCCCCGGCGCGTCGGCCGGCGGGGTGGTGTTCGCCCCCGGCCCGGCGGGAACGTACCGGCTGCGCGTGCAGTACGGCGCGCCGGGGTTCCAGGCGGCGCGCTACGGTGTCTCGCCCATCTTCCGGGTGCGCTGAGCCGGCCCACCGCCTTCCCCGAGGGACGAGATGAAGAAGATCCTGTCCGCCGCCGTGCTCCTGCTGGCCGCCTGCTCCGACCCGTTCTCCTCCGGCGGCGTGCGGGTCGCTTCCGAGGAGGACACCTACGCCGTCTTCCGCCCGGACGAGGCGGTGACGGTGCGCTTCACGCTCACCAACACCACCTCGTCCACCATTCAGCTCCCGCTCTGCGGCTCGCGTTTCGTCGCGCAGGTGGAGCGGCTGGAGAACGGGAGCTGGGTGCTCGGGGAGCCCATCCTGGCCTGCCCGGCGGTGCTGCAGCCGCCGCTGGAGGTGGCGCCGGACGCGTCGGTGACCGACTCCGTGCGGGTGACGGGGTTCGGGACGTGGCGCGTACGGGTGCCGTATTCGCGCTCGGGCGCGGAGCCGCGGGCCGCTGTCTCCGGCGCCTTCCAGACGCGCACTCCGCCGGACTGAGGGCCGCTGGTCGCATCTCGCGCCGCCGCTTACCTTTCGCGCGCCAGGGCCCTCCGCTCCGGCGCGCGACCCTTTTTCCCCGTGCGAACCGATGCGCCCGATCCGCTTCTCCCTCGCCCTCCTCGCCCTGACGCCGCTCGCGGCGCGCGCGCAGACGCCCGCGTGGACGCGGCCGCTGCGCCCGGTGGCCACCTACTCCATCGTCGCGCGCGACTCGGCGACGGGGGAGATCGGGGTCGCCGTGCAGTCGCACTGGTTCTCGGTCGGCGCCACGGTGCCGTGGGCCCAGGCGGGCGTGGGCGCGGTGGCGACGCAGAGCTTCGTGGAGCCGTCGTACGGGCCGCTGGGGCTGGAATTGATGCGGCTGGGGCGCAGCGGCCCCGAGGCGCTCCGCGCGCTCATCTCCACCGACGCGGACTCGGCGGTGCGGCAGGTGGCCATGATCGACGCGCAGGGGCGCGTGGCGGCGTGGACCGGCGGCCGCAACATCCAGGCGGCGGGGAACCACGTGGGGCGCGGCTACAGCACCGAGGCCAACCTGATGGACCGGCCCACGGTGTGGGATGCGATGGCGCGGGCGTACGAGGGCGCGCGCGGCGACCTGGCCGAGCGGCTGCTGCAGGCGCTCGAGGCCGCGCAGCGCGAGGGCGGCGACATCCGCGGGCGCCAGTCGGCCGCCATCATCGTGGTCGCGGGGACCAGCACCGGGCGGCCGTGGGCGGACCGCATCGTGGACCTGCGCGTGGAGGACAATCCCGAGCCGGTTCGCGAGCTGCGCCGTCTGGTCACGCTGAACCGCGTCTACCGCTCGCTGAACGAGGGCGACGCGGCGGTCACGCGCAACGACCTGAACGCCGCCGCGGCGTCGTACGGCCGCGCCACCAGCATCCTCCCCGACTCGGCCACCAACGGCGAGGCGGTGTTCTGGACGGGGATCAGCTTCGCCAGCGCGGGGAAGCCGGACCAGGCGATCCCGTATCTCCGCCGCGCGTACGCCGTCTGGCCGAAGTGGGCCGACCTGGTCCGCCGCCTCCCCGCCGCCGGCCTCCTCCCCAACGACCCCGCGCTCATCGACCGTTTGGTGCGGGAGATGGCGGCCCGGTAGATCTGGAGGAACGATCCCGGGGACGGGGAGCGGGAGCCGGGGTATTCAATGGGAGAAGGTGAGCCGGTTCCTACTCCATCCCGCGAAAGGACGTTTCGAATGACCGCGAGTCTTCAGCACCTGATCACGATTGACCACCCCCTCGTCGCTGCCGGCGTTGGCGGCCTCGCTGCCCTGGCCGCGAAGGCGGTGCAGCGGCTTCCGAAGCTGGCGGCAAGCGCCCCTGTCCGCGCGCTTTGCACGGCGGCTCGCGAGGCACTGCGCGAGGAGCGGCGGGTGGCACACCGTTTGTTTGCGCGCCGTCGCGAGCTGCGCATCCTGCTCTTTGTGCTGATGTCTGCGGACGTGTACCTCGCGGCTGGCGTGCTGATCGCCTATGCGCTGGCTTTTTCGATCCTGCTCGCTGCGGAGCTGACGACCCTGGTCGACGCCTCGATGCCGGCGATGGCGGCAACCGCGGCGTTCACCCTGTTGTCAGCGTGGTTCGCGGTGCGGTCTCTGAATGTGGCGCGCTGGGCGCGGCTTCAGGCGAGGCGCGCTTATCCCCTGCCGGTGCGGCAGTGGGCCCGGGCTCATCCCCTGTTCTGACGCGCAGGTGGGTAATCTGGACGACGTTTTCGCGCGGCTGGCGGGCTCCGCCTTCCGGCGCAGGTTCCGCCTGCGCGGCGACGACCTGTCCTACCTGCGCCGCCGCGGCATGGACACGGTCCTGCGCCACGCCGACGAGATGATCGCCGCGCGCCTCGCTCCCGCCGGGCCGCCCAACGACGGCAGGCAGACGCCGATGCGCGGGCACCCCGTCTTCCTCGCGCAGCACGCCACCGGCACCTGCTGCCGCGGCTGCCTGGCCAAGTGGCACCGCATCCCCAAGGGCCGCGAGCTGACGGAGGACGAGCGCCGCTACGTCGTCTCCGTCATCGCCCGCTGGATCGCCGAGCAGGACCGCGCCGCGCCCCCGCCGCCGGCGGGGGAGGAGGCTGGGGCTGACGGCGAATCCCAATCTCCACCGAGCGATCAGTTGGGGTTGGGGGTGTAGCGGCGAGAGGCTCTGGCGCGCGGAGCCCTCCCCCCGCCGCTCGGGCCGCGTACCCCTGCGGCGAGGCGGACTCCCAATCATCGTTGCCGCACTCACGCACTCACGCACTTTCGCACTTTCGCACTCTCGCACTAGCTTTGCGGCCTCCGCGCGCGGGGGCACGCGCGCATCCACGCCATCACCCCCCATGCACATGCGAGCCACACGCACATCCCTGCTCGCCCTGGCGGCCCTCGCGCTCGCCGCGGGCGCGGCGCGCGCCCAGGCGCCGGGCGCCATCACCGCCAACGAGATCGACGCGCACCTGCGCTTCCTCTCGTCGGACCTGCTGGAGGGGCGCGCGCCGGCCACCCGCGGCGGCCGCCTGGCCACCGAGTACATCGCCAGCCAGCTGCGCGCGTACGGCGTGCAGCCCGCGGGCGACAACGGCACGTACTTCCAGCGCGTTCCCATCGATATCGTGGGCGCCGACCCGGCCACCATCCGCGTCACCGCCTCCGGCAAGGCGACGGGGACGCTGCGCTACCCCGACGACGTGGTGGTGTGGGCCGGCTCGGCGGCGGAGCAGGCCAGCGCGAACGCGGAGATCGTCTTCGTCGGCTACGGCGCCGCCGCGCCCGAGTTCCGCTGGGACGACTTCAAGAACGTGGACGTGCGCGGCAAGATCCTGATGGTGCTGGTGAACGATCCCCCCGCGCCGGCGAGCGAGGCCACGCTCTTCGGCGGCCGGGCGATGACCTACTACGGCCGCTGGACCTACAAGTTCGAAGAGGCCGAGCGCCGCGGCGCCGCGGGAATGCTCATCGTCCACACCACCGAGCAGGCCGGCTACCCGTGGCACACGGTGGTCGGCAGCTGGGCCAAGGAGCAGCGCATGCTGCCGCGCAGCCCGCAGCTTCCCGCGCCGCTCGCCTTCCGCGGCTGGATCACCGACAGCGCCGCTACCGCGCTGCTGCGGCAGGGCGGGCTGGACCTCGCCCGCCTCCGCCAGCAGGCGGCCACGCGCGGCTTCCGCCCGGTGGCGACCGGGATCACGCTGAGCGTGGGCTTCCGCAACCGCGTGCAGCACCTGGAGAGCGAGAACGTGGTGGGCACCATCCGCGGCGGCGACCCGCAGCTGCGCGACCAGTACGTGGCGCTCAGCGCGCACTGGGACCACCTGGGGATCGGGCCCGCGGTGGACGGCGACTCCATCTACAACGGCGCGTCGGACAACGCCTCGGGCGTCGCCGACGTGCTCGCCATCGCCCATGCGGCGGCCATGCGGCCCGCGCCGAAGCGCTCGCTCCTCTTCGTCTTCGTCACCGCCGAGGAGAGCGGGCTGCTGGGCTCCGAATCGTTCGCGCAGCATCCCACCGTCCCCATCGCCAACCTCGTCGCCAACCTGAACATGGACGGCGGCAACGTGCTGGGCGCCACGCGCGACTTCCGCGTGCTGGGCGACACCAAGTCCACGCTGGGGCCCATGTTCTCGCGGCTCGCCGCGCTGCACGGCTGGCGGGTGGAGCCGGACGACCACCCGGAGCGCGGCCACTTCTACCGCTCGGACCACTTCTCCTTCGCCAAGGCGGGCGTCCCGGCCGTCTCCATCGGCGCGGGGAACGAGGTGGAGGGGAAGCCGGCCGGGTGGGGCGCGCGGCAGGAGGACGAGTACACCGCGCACCGCTATCACCAGCCGTCGGACCAGTACCGGGCGGACTTCGACCTGGCCGGCGCGGTGCAGCTCTCGTCGCTGGTGCTGGACTTCGCCACGCAGATCGCGAACGGCGACGTGCTGCCGCGGTGGAATCCCGACGCGGAGTTCGCCTCGGTGCGGCGGTAGCAGGGGACAGGGGACAGGGGACAGGGGACAGGGAAGAGATCGCATCTCCCGTCCCCTCCGGATTCGGCGCTCCCGGGGCTCGGGCGCGAACGTGGATTTCACCTGAACGGGATGGGGCAGGGAAGGGGACTGGATGCGGGCGCGGCGGCGCGAAAGCCGTTGTTCCCTGTAACCTGTCCCTGTACCCTGTCCCCTCGGAGGCATGATGAAGAAGCTGATGCTCACCACGGCCGCGCTGGCGGTGGCCATTCCGTGCGCCGTCGTGGCGCAGGGCACGCCCGAGCAGGTGGCCACGCAGTACCTGCAGACCATGAAGGCGGCCGACTGGGCGGGGAATGCCGCGCTCATCCACCCGGTCGAGCAGGATTCGCTGAAGGCGGCGGTGCTCGAGGTCATCGCCAGCGACACGTCGACGGCGGGCCTGCGGCAGGTGTTCAACGTCGCCTCGGCGGCCGAGCTGCGCGCGCTGCCGGCACAGCAGGTGTACCAGCGCTTCGTGGCCAACACCATCGGCACGCAGCCGGGGATGCGCGAGATGCTGGCGGCCGCCAGCTTCACCGCCATCGGCCACGTGGACCAGGGCGACACCAGCTACGTGGTGTACCGCGTGACCGCGCAGGCCGAGGGGAACACGCTCAGCCAGGTGACGGTGCTCAGCCTGCGCCGCGACGGCGGCGGGTGGAAGGTGCGCCTTCCCGAGGAGCTGAAGGGGATGATGATGGGGATGCGCCAGGCCGCCGCCCAGCGCCGCGCCGCCGCCGCCGCCATTCAGCCGTCCGAGCGTCCGGCGGCTCCGCCCACGGCGCCGCCCGCGCGCCCGGCGACGCCTCCCGCGGCACCGCCCGCGCGCCCGTGACCGACGCGCTCACCGGCCCCGGCGCGGCCGACGGCGGCCTGGCGGAGCTCTGCATCCGCGCGGTCACCACCGCCGCGCACGACCTGGGGCTGGATCCCGCCCTCTTCGCCGAAGAGCTGGCCCAGGGCGAGATCGGGCTGCTGATCCACTACCTGGCCCGGGCGGCCGAGCACGTCCCCGACGTGGAGCTGCGCGAGCAGGCCGGGGCGCTGGTCCACCGGCTGACCGACTGGACCGGAAGCGCGGAGGACGGGTGACCGCCCTCCGCGCCCGTCTTCACCTCATCCCCATCCCGATGATCCCGACACGCTGGATGCACTTCGCCGCCGCCGCGGTGGCGATCGCGCTCGCCGCGGCGCCCGTGCGCGCGCAGGACGCCGGCGCGCGCGACTCGGCGCGGACGCGGCTCCCCGGCGCCCTCGCCGACACCGCCGCCGAGCCGCCGGCCCGCCACCGCGCGATCGACCTCACCGCGGGCGGCGTGGGGATCAGCATCGGCAACTCGCGCCGCGTCACCGGCGTCCGCATCAACACCGTGGACCACCAGGCGGAGCGCGTGAACGGGCTCAACCTCACGCTCTGGATTCCCAGGCGGAATCCCGACCTGGTGGTCACCGGCGCCGCGGTGGGCCTCGTGGCCCCGCGCGCGCGGCGGATCGACGGCGTGGCGCTGGGCGGCGTGGGCGTGCTGGCGTCGGAGGTGAACGGGATCGGCGCCGGCGGCCTGGCGATGATCGCGCGGGAGCGGCTGCGCGGCATCGGGGTCGGCGGGCTGGCCACGGTGGGCGACCACGGGATCGACGGCATCGCCACGGCGGGGCTGGTGACGCTCTCCGAGGGCGGCGTGAACGGCATCACCTCGGCCGGGCTGGCCGCCATCACCGAGGGCCGGCTGACGGGGATCAGCGTGAGCCCGGGCTTCTCGTACGTGGACGGCGAGGTGCGCGGCATCACCGCCGCGGGGCTGGTGAACCGCACGAAGGGGATCGCGCGCGGCGTCACGCTCGCCGGCGTGGCCGTCGTGGCCGACACCCTCGAGGGAATCACCGCCGCCGCCCTCTACGCGCGCTCGGCGGAGATGCGGGGGATCTCCGCGGCGGGGTGGAACGACGTGCGCGGGGTGCAGCGCGGCATCACCATCGGCATCTTCAACTACGCCCGCGACATCCGCGGCGCGCAGATCGGCTTGCTGAACTACGTGCGCAGCAACCCCGGCGGCCTGCGCCTCCTCCCCATCTTCAACACGAGATTCGGGGCGAGGTAGCACTCATCGCGGATGGTGGGCTGATACCAAATCCGGGAGATCAGCTTCTGCATCCGCACTGCACCTGCCCGACGTCATCCTGAGGCCGACCACACCGCAACTCGCATCAGAACAACACTTTGCAGGCCGAAGGATCTGTGGGCGTGGCAGCACGTGAGTTGGTCGGATGCACCAATCCCGTGCGGGGCCACCGACGGTGTGGTCGGCCTGAATCGAAAGTTCGCGGACTAGCCCCTCACCGGCGACTGAAGTCGCAGCAACAACTACGGGAAGCCTCGCAAACTGCGCGAGGCTGTTCAGCTCGGAAGCCAGTTCCAGCGCCGGAGGATGCCTCCCCTTTCACCATCGTGGTCGCGCGAAGCGCGGTGTTCGACTCAGGATGACGTCTCTCTTTGAATGACAGGTAATCGCCAGATCCGGTATGAGGCCTGACGAGAGCTGAGTTCAACCTCTCCCAGCAGTTTGAGAGAGGTCGAAAAAAGAAGGAGGGCGAGACGGCGGTCATGTCTCGTCCTCCTTCTTTTTTCGGGTGAAGGCCCCGGCGGCGCCTCGGGATCACGTCACAGTCGAGGAATCACCCTTGATGGGACCCGGCGGAAACGCGAAGATGCGGACGAGGCTGGTTGCATCGTCCGCATCGGTTTGTGCCGGTCTGGATCAGGTTCGGACCAGCTGCCGGGCGAATCCGCGCAGCCCCTGCACCACGTCGTCGGCGTAGGCGGGCATGTCGCCCACCATCAGCTCGGCGTCGCGGGGGAGGGCCAGCTCCAGCGCCTCGACGGCGCGGATGATGGCTTCGGCGCGGGCGTGGCGCGGGTTGGAGACCTCGGAGTGCGGGTTGACCACGCGGCGGCGGCGCAGCTTCTCGAACTCGGTCTTGCCGGAGTCCGTCAGCGACAGCCACCCCGCCTTCTCCTGCACCAGCCCGCGCGAGCGCAGCGCCCGCACCACGCGGCCGTCCAGGTTGTCGACCAGCACCGGCCCGGTCTGCCGGTACAGGCTCCGCAGCAGGTCGACCTGCTTGTCGTTCAGGGGAATGGTCAGGGACATGGTGTTCATTTTGATGTTCCCCGCGCAAAAGCGCAAGCAGTTTCTGCATGCCGCGCTCGTAACGCGCTATTTAAGCGCAGCGGGCGCAACACAGGTTCCGGCAAACGGATGGGCGGCAGTGAACGGAGGCTGGCAGCACATTGTCCGCTCGATCGCGTCGCTTGCGGGCGTGGGTACACGAAGCATTGCAAAAGGTTCCGGAAAGATGCGCCGCATCTTGAACGCGTGTTTTGTGACGCAGACGTGACGATATCCGGCCGATCCCGCCGCTCCGCGGAGTCGTGGGGCCCGTCGATCCCGGTGCATCGGATTCGCAGGCTACAGCGTGCACTCTTGCAGCAACCCGTTGCGGTTTCCGCGCAATATGGGAGCCGAACCATTGAGGCCGCGATGCGAACGATTTTATTGGCGATGAACGGTTCGCCGGACGTGTGGGATTTCATCGGCCGTGATCGGGCGTCCACGGCCCGGGACGGGCGCGCAAACGGATTGATTCGGGCCGGGCGCGCGTTATACTTCGGGCCAGCCGTCCGCCACCATCCGCGGGATCTCCGCGCATCTCCTCCGGTGGCATCGCTTTGCATCCCCACGGCCCCGGCGCCCGCCCGCGCGGCCCGCATCGCCCTTCCCGATCTTCATCCCCCACCGATGATCCTGATCCTTTACACCACGCTCTACCGCGACGGCGGCGACAAGTTCGCGCGCGCCGCCGCCACCCTGGCCGAAGACAAGCGCCGTGCGCACCCGGGCGCCACCGTGCGCGCGGCCGCGGTGGAGAGCAAGGCCGACGTCGTCGCGCACTTCCGCGCCGCGGAAGAGGAGCCGATCGACGAGCTCCACTTCATCGGGCACAGCGGGATGTACGGGCCCATGTTCCGCACCCGCGCCGTCCCCGAGCAGTTCAGCCCGCACGAGTGGCGCACGCTGCGCATCCCGTTCGCGCCGGGGGCGCGCGCGTACTTCCACGCCTGCCGCACCGCGCGCTGGTTCGCCCCGTTCTTCGCGCGCACCTTCAACGTTCCCGCGTGGGGCTACCACTGGTACACCACCGTCTCGCTCCGCCCCGACCGCTTCCGCTGGGAGCGGATGACGCTGCGCAGGGACGCGCCGGTGTACGTCCTGGGCTGCCCGGGGCGGAAGTCGCACGGCATCGCCGGCTCGCTGGGGAAGTACGTTACCGGCCGCGCGGAGGAGATGAAGCGCTTCAATCCCCATCCCCCCGAGGGCGACCCGACCTACGACTCGGTGGCGGAGCTGTACGACGACGTGTTCCAGGACATCACCGTGCGCGAGGACGAGTGGCGCTGGCTGGAGAGCCGCTTTCCGTGCGAGCCCGCGCGCGTGCTGGACATCGGCTGCGGCAACGGCGCGCTCCTGCTGCAGCTGGGCCGTCGCGTCGCCCGCGGCACCGGTGTGGACGCGTCCGCGGGGATGGTCGAGCGAGCGCGGCGGCGGGCCGCGGGGGCGCCGCACCTGGACTTCGTGCACGTGGACGGCCCCACGCTCCCGTTCCCCGACGCCTCGTTCGACGTGGTGACCAGCCTCCTGTCGTTCCGCTACCTGGACTGGGACCCGGTGATGAACGAGATCCGGCGCGTGCTGCGCCCCGGCGGCCGGCTGCTGGTGGTCGACATGGTGACGGCGCCGGTGCGCTGGCGCGAGACGCCGCGGCTGCTGGCCAGCAAGGGGCGCGGCTACGCCCAGCGCCTGCGCCGCCCCGAGTTCGCGCGGCGCCTGCGCCGGCTGGTGACGGACCCGCGCTGGGCCACCATGCTGCGCTACAACCCCATCCGCGCCGAGCACGAGATGAAGTGGTACCTGGAAAGCCGCTTCCCGGGGCGGAAGGTGGAGATGATCAACGTGGGGTGGAACGCGCGCGTGCTGGCCTTCGACAGCGGCCCGCTGGAGCCCGGCACCGTGCCGCCGCAGAGCTACCCGTGACGCTCGCCGTGGTGGACTGGGGGATCGGCGGGCTGGGGTTCTACCGCCTGTTCGCCGCGCGCCATCCCGGTGTCGCCGTGGTCTACGTCTCCGACACCGGATTCACGCCGTACGGCAAGGTGCCGCGCCGCGAGCTGGCCGCGCGCGTGGACCGCGTCCTCCGCCACGTGGGGGAGATGCACGGCGCCGCGCACGCCGTGGTTGCCTGCAACGCCGCCAGCACGGTGCTGTGCGACCTAAAGATCGTGCGCGACGGGATGCGGGTGACGGGGGTGATCGCGCCCGCCGTGGCCGCGCTCGCGGATGCGGCACCGGCGCGGATCGGGGTGATCGGCGGGCGGCGCACCGTGGTGAGCGGCGTGTACGGGCGGGCGCTGCGCGGCGCGGGGCACCACGTCCGGCAGCGCATCGCGCAGCCGCTTTCCGCGCATGTGGAGGCCGGCCGCCTCGATACGCCTGACGTCCGCGGCGACGTGGCGCGCATCCTGGCGCCGCTGCGCGCGGTGGAGGTGCTGGTGATGGCGTGCACGCACTATCCCGCGCTCGCGCCGCTCCTGGCCGAGCGCTGTCCCGCCGCCGCGCTCTTCGATCCCGCCGCCGCCACGCTCGCGCACGTCGAGCGCGAGTGGCCGCTGGCGGATGGCGGCGCCCCGCATCGCTTCCTCACCACCGGCGATCCGGAGGCCATGCGCCGCTCGGCACGCCTGGCCTTCGGCGTCGGCCTGCCCTCCGTCGAAGCCATCACCATCTGAACCGCTGCTCTTCTCTTCGCTCAGTCCTCGATCATCCGCCGGTGGCCGCGCGGGCAGGTGCCCCAGGTGCAGTCGAAGAACCCTTCGTCGAGATCCATCTCCATCCGCCAGTGGTCGCGGCAGTAGCACGCGTCGCACTCGGGGCAGAAGAACGGCGCCCACTCGAACCAACCCTGCCACAGCGTCCGCGCGTCGTGCGCGTCGATCGCCGCGATGGCTCTGGCGTACCTGCCGTCCTCCGGCATCTCCTGCCACATGGAAAAGAAGATGGAGAGGACCAGCCGGTGGCGGCCCGCGGTGGGGGAGGGAACCACCTCCACGCGCCCCGCGAGGGCACCGCATTCGGCGCAGGTGAACTCGGCGGCGTGAGGCATCAGGGGTGCGAAAGTGCGAAGGTGCGAGAGTGCGGAACCATCGCCGAGATGAAGTCCGCGAAGGCGGACTGCGTGCCGTTGTAGCCGCGAGTTCACTCGCCTTTTCGCGATTCATCTGCATCGCCCGATGCCGTTCTGTCGATAGGGGGAAGCAAAACGGCCGGCGGAACCCTCGTCCGCCGGCCGTCATCCGCCCGCTCAGTCGCGCATCGCGCCGGGGTCCAGCCCCACCTCGCGGCACCAGTCGGCGTAGGCGAAGGGGGAGATCTCGCTGGGCTTGATCTCGCTGCGGCCGCCCCAGAACACGTTGGTGTAGCCCACGTGGATCCCCGCCTCTTCCAGGTGCCGGTCGATGGCGGCCTTGTGAGCCAGCACGGCTTCCTTCTCGGTGCCGTGCGCCACGCCCATGATGTTCACGTTGGCGAACTCCGGCCCGCCCTCGCGCCAGTAGGCGTGCGTCATCACGTAGTGGCGCCCCACCTCGCGGCCGGCGTCGATCTCGCGGCCGGGCGGCACCTGCCAGTGGAAGAGCGCGTTGTAGCGCGTCACCCGCTCGCCCGCGGCGTTCGGCTTGTAGTGCTCCAGGAAGGTGGAGAAGCGCCCGATCACCTTCCGCTCGTTCAGCCCGCGCGCCACGCGCACGAACGTCTCCAGCGGCACGCCGGCCTCCCCGGCGCGCGCGGTCCACGGGTTCTCGCGCACCTCGTCGACGTCCAGCTCGCGCTTCAGCGCGATCAGCACCCGCCACTCCAGCTCGCTCAGTTCCACCACGTGGGTGTCGATCACGGCGCCCAGCTCGGCGGAGCGCGCGCCCGGCTCCAGCCCGCGCCGGCGCACGTGGCCCACGCCCAGCGTGAAGAGGTTCTTCGCGGGAAGGAGCTTGTACGAGAGCGCGCCGGTGCGCTGCGCCAGGTAGTCCGCGTGCTTCCGCATGGAGAAGCCCTGCGGCACCTTCAGCGTGGTCCACAGCCGGTAGCGCGAGCCGGGCGTCTCGCGGTCGGTGGAGCGGATCACCACGTGGCCGGAGAACGGATCGTCGCGGAACAGCGTCTCGAACGCCGCCTCCAGCTTCTCCTGCGGCACCTCCCAGGCGACCAGCGCGCCGGGGGCCAGGTTCGTGGCCATCAGCGTCTGCCGCACGCGGCGGATGGTCCCCGAGGCCAGCATGGCTCGGACGCGCTCCAGCACCGTCTCCAGCTCCACGCCGCTCAGCCGGGCGATCTCGCGGAACGGCTCCTCCTGGAACCCCTGCAGCCGGTCCTCGGAAACCGCCAGGATCGCCGCGTTCACCGGGTCCGCGGTGTCGACGGGGATGGTGGCGGCGGATGGTTCTTGATCGATCATGGTACTTCTTTCTGTTGAACTGAAGTCCTGAGTCCAAAGTCCCAAGTGCCAAGTGGTAAACACTTTCGCACTCTCGCACTTTCGCACTTTCGCACCATCAGTCGTCGCCCGTGGACGGCGCCTCGCCCGGCTTCCTCAGCGTGAGCTTGTATGCCTCGGGCGGGGCGTTGGGCTTCACGCGGACGGACTTGGCGGGGATGCCGACGTTCACGTGGTACGGGCGCACGTCCTTGGTGGCCACCGCCATGGCGCCCACCATGGCGTTCTCGCCCACGTTCGTGCCGGCCAGCACCGTGGGCAGGTCGCTCACGTCCTGCTGGTCCACGATGGAGTGCGTGTGCGAGTAGATGTTGGCGTAGTCGCTGATGGACACCTTGTTGCCGAGGACGATGCCGCCGCGGTCGTCCAGCAGCACGTGGCGGTGCACCACCACGTCGTCGCCCACCTCCAGGTTGTACCCGAAGCTGAACTCCACGAAGTGGAACGCCTTGAAGTTGCGGCCCACGCGCTTGAAGATGTACGGCGCCAGCACCCGCCGGAAGCGCACGCCCAGGTGGATGTTCTGCCCCAGCGGGCTCTTGTCGAACATCTGCCACATCCACAGCAGCGGCTTGCGCTCGCTGAACTTCTCCGCGTCGATCTCGGCGTAGTATTCCGGCTCCAGCGTCACGTTGCGCGCGTCCATCTGCGCCAGCGCCACCCGCGTGGCCAGCGGCAGCGTGGACGGGTCGGCGTTCGCCAGCCCGGGGTGGTAGATCTCCGTCAGCACCCGGCGGCACAGCTCCCAGCGGTCGTCGCCGCGCGCCAGCGCCGCGTCGATCTCGCCCAGCCAGCGGTCGTACAGCTCGGTGGTTTCCGCCGGCAGGTTCACCTGGCGGAGCGGATATATGGGCATGGTGTAAACCGTCCGTCTCGGGGCTCGCGTCTGACTACCGATCACCCCCAAGCTAGGCACCCGCGCAACCCCGCGTCAAACACGCCATGGAGATGAGTTCGCCGCCCGGACGCCGCATCTCCATCCCCCGTTGTGCGTTCGGCCGGATCAGGCGATATTCCGCGCGCCATCCGTTCCCCATCCTCCCGATTCCCATCTCCATCCTCATTTTCCCGGAGTTCTTCGTGTCGACCCAGACCGTTCCCCAGACCAAGTTCTGCACCGCCTGCGGCAACCAGATCCACATGATGGCGGAGATCTGCCCCGTGTGCGGCGTGCGCCAGATGATGGCCCCGCAGCAGTTCGCGTACATGCCCGGGCCGCCGCGCAAGGACAAGGGCCTGGCCGCGGTGCTGGCCCTGCTCCTCGGCGGCCTCGGTGTGCACAAGTTCTACCTGGGCAAGGTGGGCCAGGGCGTCCTGTACCTGATCTTCTGCTGGACGTTCATCCCCGCGATCGTCTCCTTCATCGAGGGCATCGTCTACCTCTCGCAGTCCGAGGAGTCCTTCCAGCGCTCCATCGGCGCGCCCTACCGCACCGGCGGCTTCTCGATGTGATTCGCCGGCTCGCGGCCAAAGACGTCATCCTGAGGCCAGCCACGCCGTAAGTTGCTCCCACACAGAAACTTGCAGGCCGAAGGATCCATAGCCGGTTCAGCACGTCGGCAGAGGAAACGCACGGCGAAATTCGTCGGGTCCACACGCGAAACCGGGCGTGGAGCGCAAATCGCCGCTCCACGCCCGGATTCCGTTTCGGGAGATGGGGATCAGTTTCGGGAGATGGAGATCAGTTTCGGGAGATGGGGATCAGTTTCGGGAGATGGGGATCAGCGCGCGATGCTCACCATCACCCCGCCGGGAAGGGGGGAGATGGCGACGCCCGCGGCCGCCGCCGAATCGCCCCGCGCGCGATGGGCGTGGAGGCGGTGGATGGTGTAGCGGCTCGCCGCAATGCCGATCAGCCCGCCGCCCACCACGTCGCTGGTCCAGTGCCGGTCCTCGTACACGCGCGACCAGCCCACCAGCGACGCGGTGCCGTACGCCAGCGCCGTCACCCACGGCTTCCGCGCCTCCTCGGAGATGGACGCGGCGAGCGAGAACGCCACGACCGCGTGGCCGGACGGAAAGGACTGCCACCGGTCCTGCCGGCTGAACGGCTTGAAGCGGTGCGGATCGTCGGTGAACGACGGGCGCTCGCGGCCGGCGGCGAACTTCACCGCGCCGTTCGCCACGCCCGACGCGAGCAACGCGATGGCCACGTGCTCCGCCGCCTGCGCGGTCTTCGGCGCGTGCGCCAGTCGCCCGGCCGCGTACGTCCCGGCGAGCGCAACGACTGCGTACTGCGGTCGGCCCAGGTAGTTCAGCCGGTCCGACGCCCACTCGTACCGCGTTCCGCCGCCGTCCGGAACCCCGCTCTCGATGGTCCGGTCCAGCAGCACCGAGCCGGCGAAGAGCGCCGCCGCGCCCGCCCACAGCGCCCACTCGCGCGGTGCGTGCGCCTGCGCGGCCGAGGCGTGCGGCGTCGCGAGCGCAAGCATCAGCGCGGCGGAGATCCGGCGGAGCGTCATCGTCAGCGTCGTTGGGTCGTGAGGGGCGATTGGAGAGCGCTGGAAGATGGCGAACGCACCGCGCGCCGCGACAGTGCTGCCGCGGCGCGCGTTCCCGATTCCGATCTCGATCAGCCGATGCGGATCAATCCCCCGTCGCGCCCACGGGGTTGCCGAGCGGCACCTTTCCGCGCCGCGACCGGCCGATCATCTCGAAGACGATCACGGGGATGGCGAGCGGCATGGACAGGAAGAGCGCGATGTCGGCCACGTTGCCGGGCGGCAGCCAGTACTCGCCCCAGCGGAACGAGATGTAGTCCGTCACGCCCCAGTGCACCACGCGCTCGCCCAGGTTGCCCAGCATTCCGCCCAGCACCAGCCCGATGAACACCCACGCCCACGCCCGGTGCTGCCGCGGAAAGCGGTGCCCGCGCCCCAGGATCTGCAGCAGCACGATGGCCCCCAGCACCGCCGCCACCACCGCGATGATCTTGCGCGTGGCGATGGGAAAGTTGTCCCACAGCCCCAGCACCATCGCGGGGTTGCGCACGTGCCAGAAGGCCAGCTTCCCCGGGATCACCTCGCGCAGGTCGTCCAGGGGGATGTTCATGGCGATGAGGAACTTGGTCGTCCAGTCCAGCAGCGCCACGCCCAGCGCGATGCAGAGCGTGGGGATCCAGCCGCGCATGGGCTCGTGGTCCGACTTGCGCCGGCCGGGCGAGCGCTCGGGATCTTCGTAGCCGCGCCGGAACCCCAGCGCATGGCGGACCGCTTTCCTGATCGTGTGGCTCGAAGGACTCACGTGGCAGTGCTCCGGGTGGTTCGATGACCGTTGCACCAGCAAATCATTTCAAGATGCGGGCCGACCGCCGCCAGGGCGCGCGGATGCCGTCGCATCTCCATCGCCACCCCAGCTCGCGTAAATTCCCCACGGATGTCAACCTGAGGGCGCGAACCTGCTTAACCCTTTTTCACGCAAAAAGTTGCCGCGCCTGAAGGATTTCCTCGATTCGAGCAAACGCGCCCGCAACGTAGCAGGCGAGAGAAAATCCTTGACGTGCAAGCCGGGGAACAGCTGTGTAGCGCAGCTGTCCCAATCCGTAGTGATCTGCGAGGTCCGCAGGCCACAGGCGTTGGCCCGACCCAGAAGCCACGAAGCCTCGCCGCGATTGGCGAGGCTTCGTGCGTTGCGGCTGCTGGCGCGTGAGCGCTGCGCGTCAGGGGCAGGGGCAGCGCTGCGGGGCGTCGCTGCCGAAGCTCTGGCAGGCGCCGCAGGTGTCGTTGGCCAGGTTGACCGTGTAATCCTGCGTGGTGCACCCCACACAGCTCAGCGCGCCGTTGTTCGTGGCGCAGTTCGCCGAGGCGCCGCCCGTGCCGCAGGTGCCGGTGCCGCCAAAGCCGCAGTCCGGGCTGTCGGTCTCGATCACGCAGTACGCATTTCCGCAGGTGTGCGGACCGCAGCTGTTCACCGCCTGGCAGGTGTTTTCGCGAAAGGTGCCGTGTCCGCGCACCGTCCCCAGGCCCTGCGCCTGCGAGGCCGTCGCGAACGACTCCACCGCGAGCTCCTCGACCTCCAGCTTCAGCTTCTTCATCCCGATCTCCTGTCGATGGGTGGGTTGCCGTGCCGTTCGCCGGGTGTGGCGCGCCTTTCCTGCCGGACTTCTCACGATGCACGGCTGGCCCCGCCAAGCTAAAGTCGGACGAGGGGCACGGAAAGGGACACGGCAGGAGGATGAATGAACTCGAACCTTCTGCATCGCAACCAGGCGTCTCGTCCGCCGCGGACGCGCGGCGGCGGATGCCGGAAGTGTCCCGCCACGCCTTGGGTAGTGACTCCTTTTGACATGGACGAATCGAACAGGTAGATTGTCGTGCCTGGGTTTCGCTGGTTTCCCCTGCATGGGAGAGGGAGATGGCGCGCCAACGCACGAAGCAGAG
This sequence comes from Longimicrobium sp., assembly GCF_035474595.1. Classification (NCBI taxonomy): domain Bacteria; kingdom Pseudomonadati; phylum Gemmatimonadota; class Longimicrobiia; order Longimicrobiales; family Longimicrobiaceae; genus Longimicrobium; species Longimicrobium sp. The sequence goes on along the minus strand of NZ_DATIND010000121.1, from coordinate 32,184 downwards.
TGAGCCGTGCCCGCACTGCGGGGGCACGTCGGTGTGGAGCAACGGAAGCAGCCGGACTCACCGGCGATGGAAGTGCGGGGACTGCCGGAAGAGCTTCGGGACGACGCTGGGCACCCCGATGTACCGGCTGCGGACGAAACCGGACGAGATCGCGAAAGCGCTGCTGGTGGTGATGCGGCGCGGGAGCCTGCGGGCAGCGGAAGAGATCACGCGTCACAAATACGAGACGATCCGCGAGTGGCTGCTTGCGGCGGGGGCGCAGGCCGAGGCGCTGACGGAGGCGCTGGTGAAGGATCTGGAGCTGGACGAGGTGGAAGTCGACGCCTTCTGGTCGTTTGTCGGAAACGCGGTAACAGCGCTCCAGAGGGGCCAGGTAAGGCACCGCGGGTGGGCCGTGCCGCCCTGCGTGGGGCAGCGAAGCAGGCGCGGGATGAGAAGCGAGGGGAGCGGTGGGGGTGCCTGAGCCAGCACCGGGCGAGCCGGTTCGTGGTGGCGTTCAGCGGGAAGCCGACCGAGCAGGAAGCCGCGGCCGAAGTGGTGCCGCTGACGCGCGAACGGACGGCGGGACGGCGCGGCATCCGGTGGATCAGCGACGGCCTGCGCGCGTACCGGGACCTGGTCGGCAAAGTGTACCGCGATCCGGTGCGCGTCGGCCGCTACCGCAAGCGCAGGGTGCTCGCACCCGGCGTGGGGCTGACGCAGATCGTGAAGCACCGGGTGGGTGGCCGGGTCACGAGGATCACGACCCGGCACTGCTTCGGGGAGGAAACCCTCCATCCACACACGGTCCGGGTGGAGCGCCTGAACGGCTGCCTGCGGGACCGGCTCGGCTGCATGACCCGCAAGACTCATGGGTTCGCCAAGCAGGTCGGGACGTGGCATGCGGCTCTGGGCATGGGAATCTTCGAGCACAACTGGCTGCGCCCGCACCCGGCCTTGCGCGAGGAGGCAGCGGAGTTGCCGAAAGGCCACCGCTATCGCAGGCGCACACCCGCGATGGCGATCGGGCTGACCGATCACGTCTGGAGCTGGACCGAGTTTCTGACCCGCAGAGTTAGTCACTGAGTAAGGGAGTCGCTACCACGCCTTGCATTCGCGCCCATCCTCCGCCAAACTACCGGTTTACGCACAGTCCGCCGCGCGCGCCGAAAACCGCCCGCGGCGAAAGAGGCATCCCCCGACTCCGGACCGGCACCCTGTTCGAGTTCCAGGTACAGGCCACGGATGGCGCCGCGCGCGCCGGCGTGCTCAGTCTGCCGCACGGCGAGGTGCGCACGCCGGTGTTCATGCCCGTGGGCACGCAGGCCACGGTCAAGACGCTCACGCCGGAAGAGGTGGAGGGGCTGGGGGCGCAGATCATCCTGGGGAACACGTACCACCTGTACCTGCGCCCCGGGCACGACGTGGTGCGCACGATGGGCGGTCTGCACGCGTTCCAGGGATGGAGCCGGCCCATCCTGACCGACTCGGGCGGCTTCCAGGTGTTCTCGCTGAGCGACATCAGCACCATCGGCGAGGACGGGGTGGAGTTCCAGAGCCACATCGACGGCTCGCGGCACCTGTTCACCCCCGAGCGGGTGATGGAGATCGAGCGGGCGCTGGGGGCCGACATCATCATGGCCTTCGACCAGTGCCCGCCGGGGCAGAGCAGCCGCGAGAAGGCCACCGAGGCGTACGAGCGCACGCTCCGCTGGCTGGCGCGCTGCCGGGTCGCCTTCGACCGCATCGCCGCGGAAGACGGCGACGGGCCGCTGCAGACGCTCTTTCCCATCGTGCAGGGCGGCATCCATCCCGAGCTGCGCGTGGCCTCGGCGCGGGGGACGCTGGCGAGCGGCGACTGGCACGGAATTGCCATCGGCGGCCTCAGCGTGGGCGAGCCCAAGCCGCTGATGCACGAGATGCTCGACACGCTGCGCCCGGAGCTGCCGGACCGGCTCCCGCGCTACCTGATGGGCGTGGGCTACCCGGACGACCTGCTGGAGGCCATCGGCCGCGGCGTGGACATGTTCGACTGCGTGGCGCCCACGCGGAACGGGCGCAACGGCGCGGTGTGGATCACCGCCGAGGGGCAGGTGAACATCAAGCAGCGCCGCTTCCTGACCGACGCGGGGCCGCTGGACCCGGAGTGCGGCTGCTACACCTGCACCCGCTACACCCGGGCGTACCTGCGGCACCTGTTCGTGGCGGGCGAGGGGCTCAGCATGCGGCTGCTCTCGATCCACAACCTGCACTTCCTGGTGAACCTGGCCAACCAGGCCCGCGACCACATCATCGCGGGCGACTACGCCGGCTGGAGCCGCGCCTGGCTGGACCGCTTCGCCGCCGGGAAGGCCGCGGCCGTGGCGGCCAGGGGCTGAACGGGCGCATCGATGCCCGGGATTGGAAATCCCGGGCAACAACGGCACAACGTCCCTCCGGGACTGCTCCCCCGCATCGGGGTGATGTAAAGGATTTTTGTGCTCGCTGTGAGTGAAGCGGGCCAGCAAGGCGGGCAGGATGCAGCCGCGAGCACCAATGTGGTCACGCTACCTCTCCCGGTACGGGAGAGGTGGATGGCCTGAGCCGGCCGGAGAGGGCTCGATGGCGAGGGCCGCGCGAATGCAGGCGACGGGCAGGACCGATCCAATCAACCGAAGCAAATCAACCGAGTTACGGAGACGGCTTAGATGAACACCGCGATGCTGATGCTGGCGCAGACGGGGTCGAGCGCGATCGGGACGCTCGTGTTTCCGCTCGCCATCCTGGCCATCTTCTACTTCATCCTTATCGTCCCCCAGCGCAGGCAGCTGAAGGAGCACCAGAACCTGGTCTCCGCGCTGCAGAAGGGCGACCAGGTGGTGACCGCGGGCGGGCTGATCGGCGAGATCACGGGGATCAAGGACGACGCCGTGCAGCTGCGCACCGGCACCAGCACGGTGGTGGTGGAGAAGAGCCGCATCGTGAAGCGCACCGGCGGCCCGGGCGTGGAAAAGCCGGCCGCGGAGAAGTGAGGCCATGCCGCTGCTGAAGATCGAGACGCTGGGCTCGGACGTGCTGCGCCGCCGCGCGGGCGAGATGGAGGTGCCGGCGCAGGACGCCGAGCTCGACCAGCTCATCAGGGACATGTTCGAGACGATGTACGACGCCCGCGGCATCGGCCTGGCCGCGCCGCAGATCGGCCTGAGCAAACGCCTGATCGTGGTGGACGTGGGCGACGAGTCGGGGAAGGAGATGGGTCCCTTCGCCCTGTTCAACCCCAGGGTCGTGGAGTCCAGCGCCGACACCGAGAAGCAGGAGGAGGGGTGCCTCAGCATCCCCGGTGTGACCGGCGCGGTGGAGCGGCCGTACAGCGTGACCGTGGAGGGCGTGGACCGGCAGGGGAACCCCGTGCGCATCGAGGCCGACGCCATGCTGGCGCGCTGCCTCCAGCACGAGATCGACCACCTGGACGGCATCCTGTTCATCGACCGGATGTCGCCGCTGAAGCGCAACATGGTGCTGCGCAAGTACCGCAAGCAGGCCGCGTCGTGAGAGTCGTCTTCTGGGGTACCCCGGAGTTCGCGCTTCCCGCGCTGCGCGCCCTGGGCGACGAGGGGCACGACGTGGCCGCGGTGGTCACCCAGCCCGACCGCCCCGCCGGCCGCGGCCGCGAGATCGCGAAGTCGCCCGTGAAGGTGGAGGCCGAGGCGGAAGGAATTCCCGTGCTGCAGCCGGAGAAGGCGCGCGGCGACGAGTTCATCGCGCAACTGCGCTCGTTCGACGCGGACCTGTCCGTGGTGGTCGCGTACGGGCAGATCCTGAAGCCCGAAGTGCTGGAGGTGCCGCGGCTGGGGTCGGTGAACATCCACGGGTCGCTCCTGCCGGGGCTGCGCGGCGCGGCGCCGGTGCAGTGGGCCATCATCAACGGGCTGGAGACGACCGGCGTCACCATCATGCGCATGGATGCCGGGCTGGACTCCGGCCCCATGCTGCTGCGCGTGGAGGAGCCGATCGAGCCCGACGAGTCGGCGTGCGAGCTGGCCGGGCGCCTGGCCGAGATCGGCGCCGAGGCGCTGGTCGAGGCGCTGGCGCTGCTCGAGGCCGGGCAGCTGGTGGAGGAGGCGCAGGACCACGCGGGGGCCACCTACGCGCCCAAGCTCACGCGCGAGCTGGCGCGGCTCGACTGGACGAAGCCCGCCGCCGAGGTGGCACGCTGGATCCGCGGGCTGGACGACGTTCCCGGCGCCTGGAGCCCGCTCGGCACGCGTGGCCCGGTGAAGCTCTTCCGCCCGGCGATCGAAACGGCGTCCGGCGAGCCGGGGACGGTGCTGGACGCCGGCGACCGGGTGGAGGGAATCCTGATCGCCTGCGGCAGCGGCGCGGTCCGCGTGCGCGAGGTGCAGCCCCCCGGGAAGCGCCGCATGAACGCCGCCGAGTGGGTGCGCGGCCGCGGCGTCTCCGCGGGCGACCGCTTCGGCGTTGGCGCCTGAGCGCATCCCCCTCCTCCACGCGGTGACGGACGATTCCGTCATTGCGCGCGCGGATTTCGCCGAAAGAGCGGGGGAGGTGCTCGCGGCCGGCGGCGCGGACGTCGCCCTGCACCTGCGCGCGCCGCGGGCCTCCGGGCGGCGGATGCACGCGCTGGCGGTGCGGTTGATGGAGATCGCGCGCGCGTCCGGCTCGCTCCTCGTGGTCAACGACCGCGTGGACGTGGCGATGGCGGCCCGCGCGTACGGCATCCAGCTCGGCGCGCGCGGGCTCTCTGTCGCCGACGCGCGGCGGATGGTGGGCGATGCGATGCGCATCGGCGCATCGGTGCACGCGGTGGACGAGGCGCGGCAGGTGATCGAATCAGGCGCGGACTGGCTGATGGCGGGGACGATCTTCGCATCCGCCTCGCACCCGGGCCGCAGCGGCGCGGGGGTGCGGCTGATCGGGGAGCTGGCGGCGCTCGGGCGGCCGGTGATCGCCATCGGCGGGATGACGCCGGAGCGCGCGGCGGAGGTGCGGCGCGCAGGCGCGACGGGGATCGCCACGATCCGGGGCATCTGGGACGCGCCATCGCCCAACGATGCGGCGAGGCGATTCATCGACACCTGGCGCCAGGAGGAAGCGTGAACGGACGCAATTGGCAGGTTCTTCTCGTGCTGGCGATCGTGGCGGCACTGGTCGCGTATCTCGGTACTCTTTCCGAGAACGTGGGCGATCTGCTACAGGGAATGGCTATCGGTCTGGCGATCGGGGCCTTCGGTTCCTGGATGGCCGAGCGGCGCGTCGGTGAACGGGTGTAGGGGAGCATGGCAGAGATGATCACCGCCGCCGCGGCGCAGGTCCGCGTGAACGGCGACGAGCGCGAGGTGCCCGCGGGCCTCACCGTGGCGGGGCTGCTGGAGCACCTCGGCCTGCACCCGCGCATGGTCGTGGTCGAGCGCAACGGCGAAATCCTCCGCCGTGACACGCTCGACGGCCTCCGCGTGGAGCCGGGCGACGCGTACGAGCTGGTGCACTTCGTCGGCGGCGGGTGAAGTCGCAAGTCCAGGCTTCGAAAGGGCGAATGAATTCGCGGCAACATCGGCCCGAAGTCCGCCTTCGCGGACTCGCTCGGCAGCATCCCGGCGACGCACTGCCATCTGTGCTGCACTGAGTTCTCCCCCTCCCCCGCGGAGCGGGCGGAGGGACCGGGGGGAGGGGCCAGCCAGGCGGGCAGGATGTCTCCACCATGCGCTGTCAGCTCTCCTCGCACTGGGTTCCAGTCCTGTGAAGACCGATCTCGAACGATCTTGGAGGGATACATGGCCACGCTGATCGCCGACCCCATCACCGATTCGCCGATCGCCGGCGCCGCGCAGGCGGACGACGCGCCGCTCGTCATCGGCGGGCGGGCGCTGCGCTCGCGGTTGATGGTGGGGACGGGGAAGTACCGCTCCAACGAGCAGATGGTGCGGGCCATCGAGGCCTCCGGCGCCGAGGTCGTCACCGTCGCCGTCCGGCGCGTTGATCTCGACCGGACGAAGGAGGAGGGCGTCCTCTTCCATCTCGATCCCCGGCAGTATCTGCTCCTTCCCAACACCGCCGGGTGCTACACGGCCGGGGACGCCGTCCGCTACGCGCGCCTGGCCCGCGCCGCCGGCTTCACCGACTGGGTGAAGCTGGAGGTGATCGGCGACCAGGAAACGCTTCTCCCCGACGCCGACGCCACCCTCCGCGCCGCGAAGGAGCTGGTCGCCGACGGCTTCACCGTGCTGGCGTACACCAACGACGACCTGATCACCGCGCTGCGGCTGGAGGACGCCGGGTGCGCGGCGGTGATGCCGCTGGCGTCGCCCATCGGCAGCGGACTCGGGCTCGTGAACCCGTACAACATCCGGACGATCAAGTCGCGCCTCTCCGTCCCCGTGATCGTGGACGCAGGGGTTGGGACGGCGTCGGACGCGGCGGTCACGATGGAGCAGGGCGTGGACGGGATCCTGATGAACACCGCGCTGGCCGAGGCGCGCGACCCCGTCCGCATGGCGCGCGCGATGGCGCTGGCCACCGAGGCGGGGCGGCTGGCGTACCTGGCCGGGCGGATGCCGCGGCGCGAGCGGGCGGTGCCGTCGTCGCCCCTGGCGGGGATGCTGGACTGACCGCGGCGATGGCGGGCGGCGGGCAGGTCACCGCGAGCCGGCGCGCGGCGCTGGAGGTGCTGCAGCGCGTGCGCGGCGGCGACCTGGCGGACCGCGCCTTCGACCACCTGGCGCAGCGGCTGGACTCGCGCGACCGCGGCTGGGCGCAGGAGCTGGTGTACGGCACCTTCCGCCTCCGCGGCCGCATCGACCACATGCTGGGCGCGCTGCTCCGCGACGGGCTGGCGTCGCTCGACCCCGACGTGCTGGACGTCCTCCGGCTGGGCGCGTACCAGCTGCTGGAGATGGACAGCGTTCCCGCGTACGCCGCCGTTTCGCAGTCGGTGGACCTGGCGCGGATCGCCGGGGCGCCGCGGGCGGCGGGGCTGGTGAACGGCGTGCTGCAGAACCTCCAGCGCCGCCGCGAAACCCTCCGCTTCCCGGACTTCGATCGCGATCCGGCGGCCTACCTGGAGACGTGGGGATCGCACCCGCGCTGGCTGGTGGAGCGGTGGATCGCCCGCTGGGGCGCCGACGACGCGCGGGCGCTGGTGGAGGCCGACGACCGCCGCCCCGAGCTCTACATCCGCCCGCTCGGCATCTCCGCGGACGAAGCGCGCGCCCGGCTCGGCGAGGCGGAGATCGCCTCCGAGCCGGTGGCCTTCTCGCCCGACTCGGTGAAGATCCTGCCGCCCGCGGGGGCGCTGGAGGCGCTGGCCGCCGTCCCCGCGGTGGTGCAGGACCCGGCGGCGGCGCTGGTCGTCCGCTACGCCGCCGTCCCCGAAGGAGCGACGGTGATCGACCTGGCCGCCGCGCCGGGCGGGAAGGCGCTGGGGATGGCGGAGCGCGCTGCCCACGTGGCCGCCGCCGACCTGTCGCCGCGGCGGATCGCGCGGGTGGCCGAGAACGCGGCGCGCATTGGCTGGGGCGGGCGCATCGGCCCGGTGGTCGCCGACTCGCGGCATCCCCCCTTCCGCGCGGCCGGCGCGGTGCTGCTGGACGCGCCGTGCACGGGAACGGGCACCTTCCGCCGCCACCCCGACGGCCGCTGGCGGGTGACGCCCGACGACCTGGCCGCGCTCGCCGCGCTGCAGACGGAGCTGCTGGAGGCCGCGGCGGCGCTGGTGAAGCCGGGCGGCGTGCTGGTGTACTCGACGTGCTCGCTGGAGCGAGAGGAGAACGAGGAGCGAGTGGAGGCTTTCCTGGCGGACCATCCCGACTTCGAGCCGCGCCCCGAGCCGGGCACCGTTCCCGCGGAGCTCGTGGACGCGGCGGGGCGGCTCTGCGTGCTGCCGCAGCGCCAGGGCGTGGACGGCGCCTTCGCCGCGCGGCTGGGGAGGCGCGGGTGAAGGCCGCCATCCGCAAGAAGGCGGTGCCGCCGCGCCCGCGCGGGCCCGGCGTGCGCCAGCGGGTGAAGGCGTACTTCGACGAGCGCAGGCTGCTGAAGTACATCATCTACTGCGGCCTGGGCGGCTTCTTCGCGGGCTACCTCTTCATCACCCTGCTCTTCTTCCCCGGCTTCGGGCGCTCGGCCATCGTCACCGTGCCCGACGTGCGGGGGATGAACCAGGCCGCCGCCCGCCGCGCGCTGTCGAAGGCGGGGCTGGAGGTGCAGCGCGGGCCCACGCTGAACCATCCGCGCGTCCCCGCCAACCGCGTGCTGAGCCAGGTGCCGCTCCCCGGGCAGGAGGCGGCGCGGGGAAGCGCGGTGCGGCTCATCTTCAGCGCGGGGCCCGACCGGCGCGCCGTGCCGTCGATCGAGGGGATGGACAAGGACGACGCGATCGGGCTGCTGCAGCGGATGGGATTCCAGGTGCGGCTGCGCACCGTCCCCAACATGAAGGATGAAGGTTCGATCCTGGCGATGGACCCGCGCGCCGGCTCGCAGGTGCCCATGCCGGGGATCGTGGTGCTGACGCTGAGCGCGGGCCCGCCGAAGATCCTGGCGCCAGGCGTGACGGGGATCTCGCAGGACGAGGCTGCGGCGCGGCTCGAGGCCGCGGGGCTGCGGGTGGGGCGCATCTCGTACGACTCCGCGTCCACCGCGCCGCTGGGCGACGTGGTGGGGCAGAGCCCCGAGCCCGGCGACAGCGTGCGCATGGGCGGCTCGGTGCGGATCACCATCTCCGGCCGCAACCCCCACCCGCCGCCCCCGCCCGCCCCGGTCGATTCCGCCGCGGCGATGCCGGACACGGTGTTCCTGGGCGACGAGCCGCCCGCCGCGCCCGCTCCGCCCCCGCCGCCTCCCGCGCCGAACGACGGCGGGACAAAGCGCGGGGGACGGGGGTAGAGCGGGGCGATCGGCACCGCGCCCTCGTGAACATGGGCGCAACAAGAGGCTCCCCGTAGCGCGGATGCCACCGAGCCACCCTCTCCCGGAACGGGCCCCGGAACGGGAGAGGGTCGCGCCCTCCGGCGCGGGGTGAGGGCGGCGCGAGGCCCGCGGAAACGCACCTCCGGCACGGCTGCGCCGACGCGCTTCCGGGTGCATCGAGGGAACGGGGATGCGCCCGGATCATGGGGATGCGCCCGGACATGCAGTTCCAACAGGCTCCGACCGACACATGAGCGAGAGCAACCGCAGGCAGTGGATCATCGTGGGCGCCGTCGTGCTCGTGCTGGCGGCGCTCGTGGGCGTGGGGTGGATGTCGCGCTCGCGCTTCCTTCCCGTGGACGTGGGCTCCAGCGCGCCCGAGGTGCACGCGAAGGACCTCCGCGGCCGCCCCGTTAAGCTGAGCGATTTGCGCGGCGAGGTGGTGCTGCTGAACATCTGGGCCACCTGGTGCGGCCCCTGCCAGCAGGAGATGCCCTCCATGCAGCGGCTGTACGAGAAGATGCGTCCCGAGGGGCTGCGCATCGTGGCCGTGAGCATCGACGCGGGCGAGGGCACGGTGGACCCCGACGGGCACGCCGGCGGCGACGTGGCCGGGTTCGCGCGCGACTACGCGCTGACCTTCGACATCTGGCACGACCCGTCGGCCGCCATCGGGCGCGACTACCGCACCACCGGCGTGCCCGAGAGCTTCCTGGTGGACCGCGACGGGAGGATCGTGAAGAAGGTGATCGGGGCCACGGAGTGGGACGACCCGGCCACCGTGGAGCTGATCCGCCGCATCCTGAAGGGATGAAGGGCGTGCGGCTCTCGCTGCGCCGGCTGACCGCGCGCTGGAAGCTGAAGCTGGCGGCGCTCGCGCTGGCCATCCTCCTGTGGGTGGTGGTCAGCGCCGAGCAGACGACCACGCAGTGGATTCCCGTGCGCGTGGACCCGGTGGTCCGCGACCCCGAGTTCGTGCTGGCCGGCGGCCCCGAGCCCGGCGTGGTGCGCGTGCGCTTCCAGGGCCCCGGCCGCGAGCTGTGGGAGCTGGCGCTGGAGCGCCCCGTGCTGGTCCTTCCGCTCCGCGAGGTGGGGAACGCCCGCTCCTTCGCCATCGACCCCGCGATGGTCACCCTCCCCGAGGGCGTGCGCAACGTGCGGGCGACCGACGTGCGCCCGGCCATCGTCCGCGTGGAGCTGCAGCGCCTGGCCACGCGCAGCGTTCCGGTCCGCCCGCGCTTCGGCGCCCAGTCGCTGCAGCGGTACGTGGTGGGCGACTCGCCCGCCGTCTTCCCCGCCGAGGTGCGGCTCACCGGGCCGGAGGAGGCGCTGGCGCAGGTCGAGTCGGTGCCCACGCGCGCCTTCGAGATCGTTCCCGACGACAGCGCCTTCTCGCAGCGCGTCTTCCTCGACACCGCCGGGCTGCACGGGATCACCCTCTCCACGCAGGAGGTGCGGGTGCGCGGCCGCGTGGACCGGCGCGTGGACCGCGTCTTCGCCATGGTGCCCGTCTCCGCGCCGGAGAAGCTGATGGTCTCGCCCGCCCAGGTGCGGGTGACCGTATCCGGCCCCGACCGCCGCGTCCGGCAGATCGCGCCGCCCTCGCTGCGCGCGAGGGTGCCCCGCGATTCGCTCCCGGCCACCGTCCCCGGCGGGGGGATGCAGGCCCCGGTGGTGGTCGACGGGCTGCCGCCGGGCGTGACGGCGCACGCCGTTCCCGGCCGCGTCCAGGTGATGCCCGAACCGGCGATGCCGGGGCTCCCCCCCATCCCGCCCGACAGCGGCGTCGTGAGGCCGCGGTGAGCGCGTCGCTGGTGCTGGGGATCGAGACCTCGTGCGACGAGACCTCCGCCGCCGTGCTGCGCGGCGAGACGGAGCTGCTGGGGCACGTGATCTTCACGCAGGACATCCACCGCCTCTACGGCGGCGTGGTCCCCGAGCTGGCCAGCCGCGCGCACCTGCGCACGCTGGACGACGTGGTGGACGGCGCGCTGCGCGAGGCGGGCGTGGGGCTGGGCGACGTGGACGCCTTCGCTGTGACCACGGGGCCGGGGCTGATTGGAGCGCTGCTGGTGGGCGTGGCCTGGGCGAAGGCGGCGGCGTGGGCCGAGGGGAAGCCCGTCGTCGGCGTGCACCACATGGAGGCGCATCTCTTCGCCACGCAGCTGCAGTACCCGGACGCGGCGCCGCCCTTCGTCGCCCTGCTGGTCTCCGGAGGCCACACCATGCTGCTGTGGGTGCCGCGATGGGGCGAGTACCACCTGCTGGGGGCGACGAGGGACGACGCGGCGGGCGAGGCGTTCGACAAGGCGGCCAAGCTGCTGGGCCTCGCGTACCCCGGCGGCCCGTCCATCCAGGCGGCGGCGGAGCAGGGGGAGCCCAGGCGGCACCCGCTCCCGCGCCCGCTGCTGAACCGGGGCCAGCGTCCGGGCGAGGCCGGGTACTACGACATGTCGTTCAGCGGATTGAAGAACGCGCTCCGCCTCCTGGTGCGCGCCCTGGAGAAGGAGGGGCGATTGGAGGCCGAGATCCCGCACGTGGCCGCCGCCTTCCAGGCCGCCGTGGTCGACGTGCTGGCCAGCAAGACCATGCGCGCGGTGAAGGAGTTCGGCTGCCGGCGCGTGGTGCTGGGCGGCGGCGTGGCGAACAGCCGCGCGCTGCGTGAGGCGATCCGCTGGCGGCTGGGCAAGGGCGGCGACGTGTTCGCCCCCGCGCCGCGCCTTTCCACCGACAACGCCGCGATGATCGCCCGCGCCGGCGTATTCCGCCTGGAGCGCGGCGAGACGTCGGGGCTGGACCTGAACGCCCGCGCGGACCTGCCGTTTCCCGGGCTGGTGAAGGGGTAAGCCGCGGCTGGCGTGTTTCGACGGACGGGGATAACCAATCGCGAGGAGAGCCGGCGTCGATCAAAACGGCATCCTGCCCGCCCGGCCGGCCCCCTCCCCCGGCCCCTCCGCTCGCTCCGCGGGGAAGGGGAGCACACAACGCGGGGGACGCGCCACCGGCACACCGCTGCTTGCGTTGGACCGGAGGCGGCAGGCCGCGCCCGAGGCTGGGCCACCCCCCTCGCCCGGTACGGGAGAGGGCGAGCGCTCTAAGGCGCGGGGAGAGGGCCGCGCGAGGCTGCGGACGCACACCTGCGTGAGGGATGCGCGCCCGAAGGGCCGGGACACCGCCGCGCGCGCATCGAGGCTGGAGAAGCGCGCCGATGCCAGGCGCGGCGGGGGCCCGGCGCGGTTGGGCACAGTCGTATCGTGCCCTACCGCGCGCGCAGCCCGGTTTGGCGTCTCGGCGCCAAACACGCCCAGAATCGCAGTTGAAATCGGTTCTTCCGACGATTGGCACGCGCGTCGCATCTGCCGTGTGCGAATGCGCGCCTGAGACGAACACACCCGAGGCCCGGCCGCCGGTTGATCACGCTTCTCCACGTTTCGGACCTGCACTTCGGCCCGCCCTACCTGCAGCACGTGGGCGAGGCGGTGCAGGCGTTCGCGGCGCGGCTCAAGCCCACCGCCATCATCGCCTCGGGCGACTTCACGCAGCGCGCCAAGCCCGAGCAGTTCGCGGCCGCGCGGGCGTTCCTGGACCGCTTTCCCCCCGTGCCCACGGTGGTGACGCCGGGGAACCACGACGTGCCGCTGTACCGCGTGGCCGAGCGGATGCTGGACCCGTACCACCACTACCGCGCGCACATCCTGCGCGAGCTGGATACGGTCACGAAGATCCGCGGCGCGACCATCGTGGCGCTGAACTCCACCGCGCCGCGCCGCGCCGTGACCAACGGGCGCATCCACGGCTGGCAGCTGGAGATGGCGCGCGAGGCCTTCGCCGGGCTCCCCGACGAGGAGCTGCGCATCGTGGTGGCGCACCACCACTTCGCGCCGCCGCCGGACTTCGAGGGCGGCGAGGCCATGCCCAAGGCGCAGCGCGCGCTGGACGCCTTCACCGCCATGAAGGTGGACATGATCATGGGCGGCCACCTGCACCGCGCGTACATCGGCAACTCGCTGGACGTGTACGCCGGCACCGACCGCGAGCACGGCATCGTGATCGTGCAGAGCGGCACCAGCACCTCGCGCCGCGGCCGCGCGCGCGAGGCCGAGAAGAACTCGCTGAACGTGCTGCGGCTGGACGGCCGCACCATCCGCGTGACGCACTACATGTACTTCGACGAGGCGCACGACTTCGTGCCGACGAGCCGCCACCTCTTCTTCCGCCGCGGCCGCCCGCCGATCGACGCCGCGGGGCGCGCCGAGGTGGAGGCCATCTTCACCGACGACCGCGAGGAGCCGCGCCGATGAGCCAGCGCACCGGCCGGGTGGGGCGGATCGCCGCCGCCGCGGGCGCCGTGCTGGCGGCCGGCGCCGCGGCGCTGTACGTGGTCCGCGCGCTCCGCCGCCGCGCCAGCGAGGCGCCGATGGTGGCGTCGACCCACCGCGGGCCCACCGCCGGGCGGCCGCTGCGGGTGATCCGCGGCGGGGCGGGGGAGGGGTAGATGGCGCGCTCGCGCGGGATCCGGCTGGCGTCGTGGGCGCTCGGGGGGCTGCTCCTGGGTGCGGCGCTGGCGTTCCTGCTGGGGAACATCGTCGCGCGCACGCGCCCCGGCCACGAGTGGGTGCTGCGGCAGACGCTGCGCGCGCTGGGCGGCTCCATCAAGGGCGGCAGGCTGGTGGTGGCCCGCGTGGACGGGAACCTGTTCGAGGGCGCCAAGCTGTACGGCGTGACGCTGAAGGACACGCAGGGACGCGCCTTCATCCTGGCCGACAGCGCGTACGCCAAGTACGACGTGCGCACCCTGCTGGCGCCCAAGATCGTCATCGACTCGCTGACGCTGTACCGGCCGCGCATCTGGGTCTTCCGCATGCCGGGCGACTCGCTGTGGAACTACCAGGCGATCTTCGCCGACACCACGCCGGTAGACACCACGCGCCCCCGCGTGGAGCGCTCCACCGACCTGGGCTTCGTGCGGCTGGTGAACGGCCGGGTGACGGTGGAAACGCCGTTCCGCGCCGACACCACCCTCTCGCCCGCGGCGCAGCGCCGGCAGATGCGCCAGTTCCTCTCCGACACCTCGGACGTGGTGATCCACGAGGTGAAGGGCGGCAAGGGCGGCTACGTCCGCACCGTGGACCTGCTGCAGGTGAACGGCTCGCTCTCCTCCGTCCGCTTCGCGCCGGGCTCCAGCCTGGGGACCAAGGCGAAGATCGACTCGCTGCGGACGAACATCCACTTCTACCGCCGGCCCATCGTCGTCACCCACATGGAGGGGCAGTTCGCGCTTCCCGGGGCGGAGATGAGCAGCACCGGGTACGCGAAGTACGGCGGCCTGAAGACGGGGTTCGCGGAGTTCGACATCCCCCTCGCGCGGTTGCCGCACAGCAGGCTGGCGCTCTCGGGCGTGGTGCGCTTCGACAACTATCCCCGCTGGTTCAACCCCGCGCTGGGGCCGATGTACGACATCGCCTTCCGCGGCGACTCGGTGAGCTTCCGCGACTTCCAGTGGCTCTACCCCCGCTTCCCGGGCGACCTGGGCGGCTCGCTGAACCTGTTGATCGAGACGCGCCCCGCGGGGCTGATGATCGACACGCGCAACGCCCGGCTCAGCGCGCCGGGAACGCGCATCGTGGGGAACTTCGGGATGATCCTGGGCGACACGCTGCAGTTCGTGGACGTGAACGTCGAGTCGCAGCCCATCCGCGTCTCCCTCATCGAGCGGATGATGCCCACGGGGCTCCCCGTCCGTGGCCTGGTCCTGGGCGGCGTGGCCATCCGCGGCAACAACGCTCCCGATCGCGCGAACGAGTCCCCCGCCGACACCACGGCCGGCGGCGACACCGCGGCCGCGCGCCCGCAGCGCCGTCCGGGAGCGACCCTCCGCTGATCGTCCGCGCGTCGTGGATGAAAACGAGCCCGCCCGGCACTCGCCGGGCGGGCTCGATCGCTCCGGGCGAGCCGATCAGCTCCCGCTCCCGATCACCGGGCCCTCGGGCGCGTTGCCGGAGCCGAGTTGCCCGGTGTTCGCGTCCGCCGGAGCGGCGATGCCCACGCCCGCGCCGATGCCGGGGCTCGCGTCGAAGAGGGCGCCCGAGCCGAGCTGGCCGGAGTTGGCGTCGGGTGGGGGAAATACGCCCGCGCCGCTCCCGATCCCCGGGTTGCCGTCGCGGGAGATGCGGGCCGATGCGGGGGTGGTGGGGCTCGCGGCGCACGCGGCCAGCGCGAGGAGCGCGGCGGCGGGGATGATCCTGCGGGTCATGGAGAGGCTCCGGATGCGGGTCGCTGCGGACGCCGCGCTTCGGCGTCCTGCACCCGAGTCTATCCGCGTCTCCTGCCGCGGTCGCCCTCCGCGCCGCGTGATGCGCCGCGCGCGGGCACGAGGCTGCGCCCGCGCGGAACGAGACGGCCGGCGCCGGACCGCCGCCCGGGACAAACGTCGAGCGCGCCGGAGCATCGGCCCCGGCGCGCCCTGGTCCTGCAGGATGGGAGATGGATCAGCCGAACGCCATCGCCTGCGGCGCCACGGCGGCGAAGGCCGTGCGCGGGGGGAGGGACGGCTCCTCCGCCGGCCCGATCACCCTGCGGACCACGTCGCGGATGCGCGCCAGGTCGCACGGCTTGGAGATGTGCCCCGCGAAGCCCTCGCGCAGCGAGCGCGACTCCGGCCAGGCCAGCACGTCCGCGGTCACGGCCACCACGGGGATCTGCCGCGTCTCCGCGTCCGCCGCGATCATCCGGAAGGACGAGATACCGTCCAGCTCCGGCATGCGGAAGTCCATCAGCACCAGCGACGGCCGCGCGGCGCGCGCGAGCTCGTATCCCTCGCGCCCGTCCCGCGCGTGCAGCACGGCGTACCCGGCGTGCTCCAGGTACAGCCCCGCCAGGATGTGCTGGTCGGGATCGTCGTCCACGATGAGAACGGTCTTGGCCGCCATGGCGCGAGACTCCTCGTGCGCCCCGGGCCGCGGACCCGGAGCGTTGGTTCGGACGGACATGTGGGGATTGAGCAAGATACGAGGTGCGCGCGCGTCCACCAAGACTTTTTTTCGCGCGCGCCGGGGTGATACGCGACGGCGTTCCAGTGCGGCAAACGTGCGATGCGAAAGGAGGCGCCGCGGGCCTCCGTCACCCCTCGCGGTTCTTGTCGATGATGGCGAAGAGGATCAGGAGAAAGGCCACGAGCCGCAGCGCGTAGATCCACACCGAGCCCGTGTCGCCCTCGTGCACGGCGATGGTGAGGGCCGCGCGCTGGACCGCCAGCAGCCAGAACGCCCCCGCGAAGATGGCGAACAGCCGGTCGCGGGTGTCGCGCCAGAAGCGCAGGAAGAAGAGCCCCGCGGCGAGGTACGCCATCACCATGGCGCCGGACACCAGCGCCTTCAGCGCGTCTCCCATACCAGCCCAAAGATCAGCACGAGGAGCCCGGCCAGCGCGGGAAGCGACCGCCAGAGCGAAAGGTCGACGTCGGGAACCATCCGCACGTCGACGAACAGGAGAACGTTGTTCAGCGCCAGCCCCACGAAGCACAGCCCCACCCACAGCAGCAGCCGCACGCGGTTGCGCGCGTAGCCGCGCAGGAGCAGGACCGCGCACGCCGCGCTGGTCAGCGCGCATAGGACGTAGACGAGGGTGGCCATCAGTCCTTCCTCAGCCGGAACGCGTCGGCCAGCGAGCGCACGGGGTCGCGCCGCGCGAACAGCAACCGGATCACCGCCGCGCGGTTGGCCCGGTACGCGGCGGCCACCCGCTCTACCCGCTGCGCGTCGACACCGTCGGCGGCGTAGCGGTACGTGGGCGTGGGCGCGTCGTCCGACGTGGCGAACCCCCGCGCGCGCAGCCGCTCCAGCGTCTTCGCGGCGGACTGGGGGACGGAGAAGAGCGCCTGGCTCAGCGCGTCGGCGGTCCACCCGCGGTCGGGGCTGGAGCACAGCAGCACCAGCGCGTCGAGCTGCTCGGCGCTCTCGACGTGCTCCGCCAGGAATCGTTCGACGTCTTCGGGGATCGCCGGGTCGGGCAACCGTCTCTCCGTCCGCGTGCAGGGCGCGTTCCGCGGCCGGGGCGGCGGAAGCACGGAAGCCGGCACCCGGATGAGAGGTGCCGGATCGATCGGTGTGCACCCCTGCGCCGATGCAGGCACCGCACCTCCGGAGATTCACAGGCCTCCGCGCGCGACGCGTGTGTTACGCGTCGCGGACGCATGGGTCTACGCCGCGTCGCGCTTGCGCGGGCGCCCGCCCTTGCGTCCGTTCTCGCGCGCCGCGCGCGCCTTGGCCGTGCTCGTGCGCCCGCCCAGGTACTTGGGCGCCCACGCCGCCAGGTTCACGACGTGGGCGATGATCCCGGGGACGTCGATGTGCACGTCGGCCCCGGGCCAGTGCAGCACGCTCCCGCCCGAGCCCACGCGCACCGACGCCAGCTCCTCGGCCGCCAGCCCCGCCAGCGCGGGCTCGCTGTCGGCGCGGAAGCCGAAGAGCGCGCCGTCGGCCAGCTCCACCAGCACCCGGCCGGACTCCGCGTCGTAGCGTGCGGCCGAGGCACGCGGCTCGTGCGCGTCGGCCAGCGCCGCGCGGCGGCGCGCGCCCTCGATCTGGGCCAGGATGGCCGCTTCGGAAAGCCGCTCAGTCTTCATGGATCTCCCTCCAGCAGTCGATGAGGTACGCGACCTCGTCCTCCACGATCTCCACCGCCTCGACGACGTGCCTGCTCCGCATCCCGCGCACCTCCCGCACTCCTACCGGCAACAGGTCGATCACCACTTCTTCCTCGTCGCCGGAACAGAGCACGTGCACGTGAGGCGGCTCATGGTCGCGAGTCCGGATGACCACGCTGAACCCATCCACCCGCAGCACCGTCCCCATAGAATAACCCATCGCTAGGTTAACGTCAAGTGATCAGAAGGCAGGTACGATAAATCGATACGCGGTATCACGCAAGGACGTATTAGGTGCGATAAATTGTACGGACGGTGTCCTCTTCGACTCGCAGGTTCCGTGCGTCCAAGCTCTTGGAGAATAACGCGTTAGCTTTGACGAGGATTGCCGTGGGCTGGCGATTTTGTCCAGCGCGCTACCCGAGGTGGCGCAGAAAGGCCCGGCGGGATTTCCCCGCCGGGCCTTCTCTGCCTGTCTTGGTCGCGAGTCCGGATGACCTGATGCGGCTGCGGTCAGCGCAGGGCGACCGGCGCGTCGACCGGAGCCGGCGCCTGGCCGACCTGCTCCGCCGGCGGCGGGGGCGGGAGGGCGGGCGCCGGGGGACGCGTCACCGCGATGTGCGGCGCGATCACCAGCGACACGATGGACATCAGCTTGATCAGGATGTTCATCGACGGGCCGGAGGTGTCCTTGAAGGGGTCGCCCACGGTGTCGCCGGTCACGGCCGCCTTGTGCGCGTCCGAGCCCTTGTACACCGTCTGCCCCTCGATCTCCACGCCCTTCTCGAAGCTCTTCTTGGCGTTGTCCCAGGCGCCGCCGGCGTTGGACTGGAACATGGCCATCAGCACGCCCGAGACGGTGACGCCCGCCAGCATCCCGCCCAGCACCTCGGGGCCCATGGTGAAGCCCACGATCACCGGCGCCAGCAGGGCGATGGCGCCCGGCGCGATCATCTCGCGGATGGCCGCCTGCGTGGAGATGGCCACGCAGCGCTCGTACTCCGGCTTCCCCGTCCCCTCCAGGATCCCCGGGATCTCGCGGAACTGGCGGCGGACCTCCTGCACCATGGCCATCGCCGCTCGGCCCACCGCGCTGATGGCCAGCGAGGAGAAGATGAAGGGGATCATGGCCCCCACGAACAGCCCGGCCAGCACCCGCGCGTTGGAGATGTCGATGCGGTCGATGTTGGCCGTGCCCATGAACGCCGCGAAGAGCGCCAGCGACGTCAGCGCCGCCGAGGCGATGGCGAAGCCCTTGCCCGTGGCCGCCGTGGTGTTCCCCACCGCGTCCAGGATGTCGGTGCGCTGCCGCACCTCCTTGGGCAGCCCGCTCATCTCCGCGATCCCGCCCGCGTTGTCGGCGATGGGCCCGAAGGCGTCGATCGCCAGCTGCATGGCCGTGGTGGCCATCATCCCCGCCGCGGCGATGGCCACGCCGTACAGCCCCGCTGCCTCGTACGAGCCGATGATCCCCGCCGCCAGCACCAGGATGGGCAGGGTGGTCGACTCCATCCCCACCGCCAGGCCGCCGATTACGTTGGTGGCGTGGCCGGTCGACGAGCCGCGCACGATGGAAAGCACCGGGCGCTTCCCCATCGCGGTGTAGTACTCGGTGATCAGGCTCATCAGCGCGCCAACCACCAGCCCGATGGCCACCGCCACGAACACCCCCATCGCGGTGAACGAGGTCGAGTCGGCGCGCCGGAGCGCCATGGTCCCCGAGGGGAGGAGCCACTGGATGAGGGGGAACGAGACGATGGCGGTGAGGACGATCGAGGCCCAGTTCCCCAGGTTCAGCGCCTTCTGCACGTCGCTGTTGTCGTCCTTCGCCCGCACCAGCGCGATCCCCACGGCCGAGAACACGATCCCCAGGCAGGCGATGAGCATGGGCAGCAGGATCAGCGAGAAGCCGCCCACCGCGTCCTCGTTGCGCCCCACCACCACCTCCTGGCCCAGCACCATGGTGGCCAGGATGGTGGCCACGAAGCTGCCGAACAGGTCCGCGCCCATCCCCGCCACGTCGCCCACGTTGTCGCCCACGTTGTCGGCGATGGTGGCCGGGTTGCGCGGGTCGTCCTCGGGGATCCCCGCCTCGACCTTGCCCACCAAGTCGGCGCCCACGTCGGCCGCCTTGGTGTAGATGCCGCCGCCCACGCGGGCGAAGAGCGCGATGCTCTCGGCGCCCAGCGAGAAGCCGGTGAGCACCTCCAGCACGCGCTTGACCGCCGGGGTGGCGGCGGGCATGTCGCCGGCCAGCACGTAGTAGAGCGCGATGAACAGGCCGCCCAGCCCCAGCACGGCCAGCCCCGCCACGCCCATCCCCATCACCGAGCCGCCCGCGAACGACACCTTCAGCGCCTCGGCCAGCCCGGTGCGGGCCGCGTGGGCGGTGCGCACGTTGGCCTTGGTGGCGATGATCATCCCGATGCGCCCGGCGGCCACCGAGAAGAGCGCGCCGATGGCGAACGACAGCACGATCAGCGGGTGCGAGCTCTCGCTGGTGGAGCCCAGGTAGAACAGCCCCAGCGCCGCGATCGCGGCGAAGATCAGGAGCACGCGGTACTCGGCCGCCAGGAAGGCGCGCGCGCCGGCCGCGATGTGGCCGGCGATCTCGCGCATCGTCTCGTTGCCCGCGTCCTGCCTGGTCACCCACGCCGAGCGGACGAAGGTGTACCCCAGCGCCAGCGCGCCCAGCAGGGGAACCAGGTAAACTAAACCGTTCATGGATGGATGTGCGGAAATGCGAAAGCCCGGCGCGCCCATCCCCCCTCCCTGCGGGGGCGGGCACGCATGTGGTCGCCAGTCGGCGCCGCGCACGGGAAGTGCCCGAGCGCGGCGGCCCGTGAAGATATCCGCGGATCGCCCGCGCGCCAGTCCCCCCGGCCGGTTTTCGCCGAAAAAAGCGCCGGGCCCGCCGTCGAGACTGCGGGCCCGGCTCCGTTCACGCGATCGCGAAGCCGCTCAGCTGCGGTCGCGCTCGCGGGGATCGCGCGGGCCGGTGTAGCTGTCGCCCTCGGGCGGGAAGTCGGCCGAGCGCGAGATGTGGCCGGTGCGGGCCAGCACGCTGTGGCTGCGGCTGTAGGTGAAGTAGATCACCAGCCCCAGCGCCATCCAGATGATCAGGCGCAGCCAGGTGTCGCCCGGCAGGCCGGCCATCATGTAGCCGCAGATCAGGATCCCCAGGATCGGCACCACCGGCACCAGCGGGGTGCGGAAGGGGCGCTCGCGGTTGGGCTCGGCGTAGCGCAGGTAGATGATCCCGCCGCAGACGATCACGAAGGCCAGCAGCGTGCCGATCGACACCAGCTCGCCCAGGATGCCGA
The DNA here is from genome assembly GCF_035474595.1 of Longimicrobium sp. NCBI lineage: Bacteria > Pseudomonadati > Gemmatimonadota > Longimicrobiia > Longimicrobiales > Longimicrobiaceae > Longimicrobium > Longimicrobium sp. The sequence continues at coordinate 11,340 of NZ_DATIND010000121.1, read as the reverse complement.
TGGGGAAGAGGCCGCCCACGATGGCCGCCACCACGCCGGTGACGATGGTGGTCACGTACGGGGTGCGGAAGCGCGGGTGCACCTTGCCGAAGGCCGGCGGCAGCAGCCCGTCGCGCGCCATCGAGTAGAAGATGCGCGGCTGGCCCATGAGCATCACCAGCACCACCGAGGCCAGGCCGGCGATCGCGCCGATGTTGATGAAGTAGGTGAGCCACTTGAGCGCCGGACCCGCCGCCTCGATGGCCACGAACACCGGGTGGGGCACGTTCAGCTTCTCGTAGTGCACCATTCCCGTCATCACCAGCGACATCAGGATGTACAGCACCGTGCACACCGCCAGCGAGCCCAGCATGCCGATGGGCATGTCGCGCTGCGGGTTCTTGGCCTCCTGCGCCGCGGTCGACACCGCGTCGAAGCCGATGTAGGCGAAGAACACCACCGCCGCGCCGCGCACCACGCCGCTCCAGCCGAAGTGGCCGTACTCACCGGTGTTGGCGGGGAGGAAGGGGTGCCAGTTGGCCTTGTTCACGTACTGGAAGCCGAAGATGATCACCAGCAGGACGATGGCCACCTTCACGTACACGATGACGTTGTTGAAGCGCGCCGACTCCTTGATCCCCACCACCAGCAGCGCGGTCATCAGCAGCACCAGGATCACCGCCGGCAGGTTCATGAACGCGCCGGTGGAGACGAAGTGGCCGCCCTCGTAGTTCAGCGGGGCGCTGCTGAACGCCTTGGGGATGTGGACGCCCAGCTCGTCCATGAAGGCGGTGAAGTACCCCGACCACCCCACCGACACCGTCGCCGCGCCGAACAGGTACTCCAGGATCAGGTCCCACCCGATGATCCACGCGATCAGCTCGCCCAGCGTGGCGTAGCCGTAGGTGTACGCGCTGCCGGCGATGGGGATCATGGCCGCGAACTCGGCGTAGCACAGCCCCGCGAACAGGCACCCCAGCCCCGACAGGATGAACGAGTAGACGATGGCCGGTCCCGCGTAGTTGGCCGCGGCGCTCCCGGTGAGCACGAAGATGCCGGCGCCGATGATGGCGCCGATGCCGAGCAGCACCAGGTTCGTCGCGGTCAGCGCGCGTTTCAGGCTGTGCTCGCCTTCCGAGAACGCGTCCTGCCGCAGCTCGTCGATGGACTTGCGAGCGAAAAGGCTCATGGAGGCTCCTGTGGGGGCGGATGCTGCGTGCTCCGCCGTGGGGGGTTGGCCGGGCGCCGCATGCGTGCGGCGCGCCGCGTCGTGGTCCCGCCGTCGGCGGAACCGGTTCCAGTGCTCCGTACCGGCTGCGTACGCGCGCCGCCCGGGCCGCGGGGAGCGGCTGTGGGGGGGATGGAGCTCCGGCGCGGGTGCAGCGGACGGGTAACGGCTCGGAAAGGCAAGCAAACTGGCGCCGCCCGGCCACTCCGTCAAGCATACGGGCGGCGAATCGCCCGCATCTCCCCCGCCGCCCCCGCCGCGGCGCGTGCCGGGCGACCGCAAAGACACCCTCCAGCGCGCGCGGAGTTCCACCGCGGGCGGGCGGAATCGCGGGAGATTCGTGGAGAGACGGGAAGTACGGAGGGCTTGGGGAATACGGAGGCGTCGCGGATCAGCGGGACGTGTGACGCGCCGGAGGTTTCCGCGTCATTTCGTCGGCAGCGATGCGTCACCCCGGCTTCCACGATCCCGATCCCCTTCCGGCGTTCGCGAGACGGATTGCGCTCGGCGGGCGGGGCGCATAGCATCCGTACTTTCCTCACGCGGCCGATTTTTCCTCGCAACGGAGCCCGATGCCCAACGCTGGTCTGCTGGACGTGCCCGACTCGCGCTCGTTCACGCTGCGCCGCGTGGCGCAGCGCCTGCTGGGCGTGCGCCGCGTCGTCCTCACCACGCACGTGAACGCCGACGGCGACGGGTGCGGCTCCGAGGCGGCGGCCGCCGCGTGGCTGGAGGAGAACGGGGTCGAGGCCACCATCGTCAACCCCACCGAGTTCCCGCAGACCTTCCGCTTCCTTCTCCACCGCCAGGACGTGGTCGCCGAGCTGGGCACCGCCGACGCCGACGCCGCGATCGACGCGGCCGACCTCTTCCTGGTGCTGGACACGGCCGAGCCGCAGCGCGTGGGCGACCTGGCCCCGCGCCTGCCGCGCGAGCGCACGCTGGTGGTGGACCATCACCCCGCCGGCCGCGAGGTGGTGGGCGACACCGCCGTGCAGGACCCCAGCGCGGCCGCCACCGGCGAGATGGTGTACGACCTGATCCGCGTCACCGGCGGTGAGGTGCCGGCGGCCTCGGCGCTGGGTGCGTACGTGGCCATGGTCAGCGACACGGGCTCGTTCCGCTACAGCAACACCACGCCGCGCGTGCACGCCGTGGCCGCTGACCTGCTGGGGCGGGGGATCGACCCCGAGGTGGTGTACCGCCGCCTTTTCGCCACGGCGCCGCTGCGGCGGCTGGAGCTGCTGCGCGAGGCGCTCAGCACCCTTCGCTTCGACGAAGAGGTGGGGCTGGCGTGGATGATCGTCACGCGCGAGACGGCCGACCGGCTGAACGCCGACGGCGAGGACTTCGACGGGCTGATCGAGCACGCGCGCTCCATCGCCGGCACCGAGGTGGCGCTCCTGTTCCGCGAGACGGAGGAGGGGAAGACGAAGATCTCCTTCCGCTCCAACGGCCACGCCGACGTGAACCGGATGGCGCGCAAGTTCGGCGGCGGCGGGCACGTGAAGGCGGCCGGCGCGCTGGTGGACGGCCCCGCCGACAAGGTGGCGCCCCCCGTCATCGCCTCGGTGCACGAGACGCTGCACGGTTCCGGCGGCCCCCGGGGCTGAAGGCGGCTTCCAGAGTCACGACAAGCGAGAGGGCGCGTGGTGGACGCGCCCTCTCGCTTTGGCTTCCTGCAGCGCTTCCCCGCGCGACGAGGCTCCGCCTACTCCGGAGAGAGCTGGAGGCAGGCCATGTTGTTCCTCTGCTGCGGGTAGAAGGTTTCCGAGTAGTAGGTCGTGAACGCGCTCCCATCCCAGTCGCCGATCGACACCGTGTACGCCGAGCCGCTGTTGGTGTAGTTGATCCCGTCCACGTCCTGCGCCACCAGCACCCCGTCGACCTCCCAGTCCAGCCCGTAGACGGGCATCCCGTCGTAGGTCGCATAGTGCCCGCAGGTCGCGCCCGCCGGAATGATGCTCTGCGCGACGATGTCGTAGCCCGCCCCGAGCGTCGCGCGCGGAACGGCGTGTTCGGGCATGCGCGCGGCCGGAGCCGTCGCGTCGGCGCACGCCGTAGCCACGGCGGCGAGCGGAATCAGGATCCAGAGACGTCCACGCACTGCGCACCTCCATCAGCCAGGTGAAAATCGGAAGATGAGATCAGGGCAGGGATAATCCCGCACGATCTATTCCATCTTATATGTCGTAAATAGGAATGCAACGGTCACAATAAACGAGCGGGGCGCGCCATCGCCGGCGCGCCCCGTCTTCCGTTCTCCGACCCGCGAAGCTCAGGCGTACGGGTGCTTCTTGGCGTAGTTGTACGCGCCCCAGGCGGACAGGGCGTGGATGATCCACCCCAGGGTGCCGAGCGAGAACACCCACACCGCGGTGTTCAGCACCGCGACGATGAACCAGAGGATGCCGCGCAGGATCTTGCCGTTGTACAGCTGCCCCAGACCGGGGATCAGCAGGCTCAGGACCGCGGCCGTGCCGGGATTGCGATAGCTCGCCATCGTTCTGCTCAGGTCGGGGGACGGTGGTTCGGATGCACGCAGTCGCATCTCGTGTGGGGAGATACGGCGGTGCCGCGCAGGAAGTTTCAGCGGAACGGAAGTACGAAGGTACGGGAGTACGGAAGTATGACGCTCATCGCGATCTCACGGCTTCCTCTCACGTCGCGGACACCGTGGGATCTCACGCGGAGACGCGGAGTCGCGGAGAACTCGGTGGCGCGGTGAGTTCTCTGCGTCTCCGCGTCTCCGCGTGAGATCAACGTGGTTTGGGATCGCCCGCAGAGCCATCGGGCGCGACGAGCCCATGCAGTTCCGTACTCTCGTACTCTCCGTACTTTCGTACTTCGGTTCAGTCCCAGTCGCCCTCGAGGTACGTGTATCCGTCCAGCCCGGCCACGTAGTCGGCGATGAAGGTGTTCGCCTCGGCGCGCTTCAGCTTGGCGTTCTGCACCTTGCGGCGGAAGGTGGCGACGAGGTCCGGCGCGTTGAACTGCACGTAGTTCAGCACCTCGGTCACGGTGTCGCCGTGCACCATGTCGCCGATCTCGTAGCCGTGGTCGGCCAGCCGCACGTGCACGGCGTTGGTGTCGCCGAACAGGTTGTGCAGGTCGCCCAGGATCTCCTGGTACGCGCCGGTGAGGAAGATCCCCAGGATGTACGGCTGCGCGGGGTCGAATGCGTGCAGCTCCAGGCTGGGCTTGGACTTCCGCCACCCGGTGAAGTGGTCGATCTTCCCGTCGCTGTCGCAGGTCATGTCCTGCAGCGTCCCCCGCCGGCTGGGCTCCTCGTCCAGCCGGTGGATGGGCATGATGGGGAAGAGCTGGTCGATGGCCCACGAGTCGGGCAGCGACTGGAAGAGCGAGAAGTTGCAGAAGTAGCGGTCGATCAGCACCGCCTCCAGCTCGGGGAGGATGTCGTCGTACTCCTCCGGGTCCTGCGCGGCCAGGACGGCCACGCGGTTCATGATCGCCAGCCAGAAGCGCTCGGCCGCCGCCCGCTCGCGCAGCGTCATCGCCCCCGAGTTGAAGTGGCTCTGCGTCTGCTCCTTCGCGAACGCGGCGTCGTGGTACACCTCGCGCAGGTTGCGGTGGTCCACCTCGCGGTAGGTGGCCGCCAGCTCCAGCACCAGCGGGTGCTCGTCGTCGCCCACGTCCTCCATCGGGTCGGGGGCCTGCGTCTCCAGGTCGATGACGTTGATCAGCAGCAGCGCGTGGTGCGCCGTCAGCGCACGCCCGCTCTCGCTGATCACGTGCGGCATCGGCACCTCGTTCTCGCGGCTCGCCTCGGCCAGCGAGTAGATGATGTCGTTGGCGTACTCCTGGATGGAGTAGTTCACGCTCCCCGGCGTCACCGAGCGCGAGCCGTCGTAGTCCACGCCGAGGCCGCCGCCCACGTCCACGTACTGCACGTCCACCCCCAGCTGGCGCAGCTCCACGTAGTACCGCGACACCTCCGCCATCCCCAGCTTGATGTTGCGGATGTCGGGGATCTGCGAGCCCAGGTGGAAGTGGATCAGCTTCAGGATGCCCAGCTTGCCGGCCGACTTGAGCTTGTCCAGCACCTTCACCAGCTGCGCCGAGTTGAGGCCGAACTTGCTCTTCTCCCCCGCGCTCTCGCTCCACTTTCCCGCCCCGGCGGTGGAGAGCTTGATGCGCACGCCCACGGTGGGCTCCAGCTCCATCTCGGCGGCCACGCGCAGGATGGTGTCGACCTCGCTGATCTTCTCGATCACGATCAGCACGTTGTGCCCCAGCCGCTGCCCCATCAGCGCCAGCCGCACGTACTCCTCGTCCTTGTAGCCGTTGCAGACGATCAGGTGGTCGGTGCGCTCGCTGAGCGCCAGCACCGCCATCAGCTCCGGCTTGCTTCCCACCTCCAGCCCCACGCCGTAGGGACGCCCGTACTCGGCGATCTCCTCCACCACGTGGCGCTGCTGGTTCACCTTGATGGGGTACACGGTGGTGTACTGCCCCTGGTAGCCGAACTCCTGGATCGCGTTGGCGAACTTCTCGGACAGCGTCTGCACGCGGGTGCGCAGGATGTCGGAAAAGCGCAGCAGGAGCGGCAATCCCACCCCCTGCGCCTCCATGTCCACCGCGAACTCGTACAGGTCGATCCCGCGCGACTCATCCTTGGTGGGGTGAACGGTCACGTGCCCGCGCTCGTTCACGCCGAAATAGCCGATCCCCCAGCCCTCGATGTTGTACAGCTCGCGGGAGTCGTCGATGGTCCACTTGCTGGCGATGATGCCCTCCTGCCCATCCGGCTTAAGTGGTTTTGGAAGGCGGTGATAATGCGGGCGCGGAGCGGCGCGCGAAAGAGCCGCGGCGGAGCAGGGGAGATGCCGCGCCGTCCAGCGGCGGCCGCATCGCCGCCCGCGCCGCCGCGTCGGGGCACGTCCAGCGCCAGCCGGTCGGCGCGCCGGCATCGATGGGGAGGCTGTGTACCGCGGACGCGGGGCCGGCCGGCGCTACGGCCGCACGATCAGGCAGGTGCTCGTGGCGTGCGCCAGAAGCCGTCCCGCGGCGTCGGTGATGCGGGCCTCGGCGAGCGCGGTGGTGCGGCCGAGATGGATGAGCGTTCCCTCGCACGCCACCGGGCCGGTGTCCAGCGTGATGGCGCGCAGCAGGTTGATCTTCATCTCCAGCGTGGTGTAGCCCACGCCCGCGGGAAGGCGCGTGTGCACGGCGCACCCCATCGCCGAGTCCATCAGCGTGGCCGCCACGCCGCCGTGCACCATCCCGATGGGGTTGTAGTGGAACTCGGCGGGCTCCATCCCGAACACGGCGCGCCCGTCGTCCACCTCGTCCAGCGTAAAGCCCAGCGTCATGGCGACGGGCGGGGGAGGGAACTCGCCGCGCATCATCGCGCGCAGGTACTCCATCCCGCTCATCGACGGCGCGGCGCGGGCGCCCACCAGCGGGTCGCCCCACGCGAAGGTGCGTTCGCGAAGCGTATCGGTCGGCATCGTTCTCACCCCGGGGTGAATAGCAGAAAAAGAAGTCCTGAGTCCTGAGTCCCAAGTCCTGAGTGGGAACAGCTAGGAAATCCCATGTCACTCAGGACTTAGCACTTAGCACTTAGGACTTAGGACTTTCCCTCAGACTCGCTCGATGATCGTCGCCACGCCCTGGCCGCCCGCGATGCACAGCGTGACCAGCGCCGTGGCCAGGCCGCGCCGCTCCAGCTCGTCCAGCGCGGTGCCCAGCAGCATGGCCCCGGTGGCGCCCAGCGGGTGGCCGAGGGCGATGGCGCCGCCGTTCACGTTCACCCGCGCCGGGTCCACGCCGAGCGTGCGGATGGTCTGCAGCGGCACCGTGGCGAACGCCTCGTTGATCTCCCACAGGTCGATGTCGCCCACCTCCATCCCCGCCTTGCGCAATGCCTTGCGCGCCGTCTCGGCCGGGGCGGTGAGCATGATCAGCGGCTCCTCGCCGTGGGTGGAGATGGCGCGGATGCGGGCGCGCGCCTTCAGGCCGTGCGACCTCACGTAGCCGTCCGACGCCAGGAGCACGGCCGCGGCCCCGTCCACGATGCCGCTGGAGTTGCCCGCGGTGTGCTGGTGCTTCATTTGCCCGGCCTGCGGGTAGATGCGCAGCGCCATCTCGTCCATCGTCTCGCCGTTCGGCCCCACCGGCTTGGCGCCCAGCTCCGCGAACGCGGGCTGCAGCTGCGACAGCGCCTCCATCGTGGTCTCGGGGCGCGGGTACTCGTCGTGGTCCAGCGCCACCTGCCGGGTGACGGGATCGACCACGGGGAAGAGGCTGCGCGCGAAGCGATTCTCGCGCTGCGCCACCGCGGCCTTCTGCTGCGACTCGAGCGCGAAGCGGTCCAGCTCCTCGCGGGTGAAGCCCTCGAGCGTGGCGATCAGGTCGGCGCTGATCCCCTGCGGCACCTGGAAGTGCTTCGCGGCCAGCAGCGGGTTGTGGCCGTCGGAGCCCGACTGGTCCGAGCCCATGGGCACGCGCGACATGCTTTCCACGCCGCCGCCCACCACCAGCTCGTGCATCCCGCTCATCACCCCCATGGCGGCGAAGTTCACCGCCTGCAGGCCGCTGCCGCAGAAGCGGTTCAGCGACACGCCCGGCACCTCGATGGGCCAACCGGCGGCCAGCACGGCGTTGCGGGCGATGTTGCCGCCCTGCTCGCCCACCTGGCTGACCACGCCCACCACCACGTCTTCCACCTGGCCGCGCTCGATGCCGCCGCGCTCGGCCAGGCAGTTCAGCGTCTGCGCCAGCAGCTCCTGCGGGTGGATCTCCGTCAGCGAGCCCTTCCCCTTCTTCCCCCGCCCGCGCGGCGTTCGCACCGCGTCGATGATGTAGGCCTCCGCCATCCTCGCCTCCCCGTGCGATCACGTCGAATCCGCGTTAGAGACCGTTCGGTCTCGTTCAATGCTAATCATCCGCAACCCCAACGGCAAGGGCAGGGGATGGGGATTGGATGACACGGGGATGGAGATTGGCGACGGGGCGCGCCGGAGGGTATTCTGTGGGCGAGTTCCTGCCCTCGCGGCTGGATGCGAGGCGGGAGGGGCGAATGAATTCGCGGCAACAACGGCCCGAAGTCCGCCTTCGCGGACTCGCGCCCCGGGCATTCGCGCGAGCGGCAAAACCCTGGTGCTGCCGCCATCGAAGACCACTGGACAACAGCAACCACCACCGCACTCCATGCGCATCGGCAACGGTTACGATTCCCACCGCTTCGCAGCGGGGCGGCGGCTCATCCTGGGCGGCGTGGAGATTCCGGCGGAGCGGGGGCTGGACGGGCACTCCGATGCCGACGCCGTGGCGCACGCGGTGACCGACGCGCTGCTGGGCGCCGCCGGGCTGGGCGACATCGGCCGCCACTTTCCGCCCACCGACGCGGAGTGGAAGGACGCCGACTCGATGCAGCTTCTGGCGCGCGTCGTGCGCCTGCTGGAGGGGCGCAACTACCAGGTGGTGAACGTCGACGTCACCGTGGTCGCCGAAACGCCGAAGATCGGGCCCCACGCACCCGCCATGCAGCAGAAGATCGCGCAGGTCCTGGGCATCGCGCCGGACCACGTGTCCATCAAGGGCAAGAGCAACGAGGGCCTGGGATGGATCGGCCGCGGTGAGGGAGTCGCCTGCTACGCCGTGGCCCTCATCGACGACATGGAGGGGGTCGACGAGGTGCACGCCCGCCACCGCCGCGACACGGGGCTCTGAGGCGTGATCGACTCCATCCTCAACTGGCTGGGCGGGCTTCCGCCGCTGCTGGTGTACCTGGTGGTGGGCGTGATCTCGGCGGTGGAGAACGTCTTCCCCCCCGTTCCCGCCGACGTGGTGGCCCTCTTCGGCGGCTTCCTGGCGGGGAAGGGGAACGGAAACCCGGCCGTCATGTTCCTCGTCGTGTGGCTGGGGAACCTTTCCACCGCGCTGCTGATGTACTGGGTGGGGCGGAGGAAGGGGACGGAGTTCTTCCGCGGCCGCATCGGGCGCATGATCCTGCAGCCGAAGCAGATGGAGAAGCTGTCGCGCTTCTACCAGCGCCGCGGGACGATCGTCATCTTCATCTCCCGCTTTCTGCCCATGTTCCGCGCGGTAGTCCCCATCTTCGCGGGCACCAGCAAGGTGGGCTTCTGGCGCGCGGCCATCCCGATGGCGCTGGCATCGGCGGCGTGGTACGGGCTGATCGTCTACCTCGGCGCCACCGCGGGGGAGAACTGGGAAGAGATCCGCGCCACGGTCGAATCTTCGGGGAAGTGGCTGGCGATCGCCGCGGCGGTGCTGGCGACCGGCGTGGGCTGGTGGTGGTGGAAGTCGCGCAGGGAAGGCGCGGAGGAGAAGTGAGCCCGCGCGCTTCGGTGGAGGAGGGGGACGACGCCGGCGCGCGCCGCTTCCTGCTGGAGCCGTTCCTGGACCACCTGCGCTTCGAGCGCGGGCTGGCGGGGAACACGCTGGACGCGTACCGCCACGACATCGTGCGGATGGCGGCGTTCGCGCGGCAGGCCGGCCGCGCCACGCCGGCGGAGGTGACGACGGCGGACCTGCGCGCGCTGCTGATGGAGCTGAAGGACCTGGGGCTCGCCCCCAGCTCCATCGCCCGCAACCTGTCGTCCATCCGCACCTACTTCCGCTTCCTGCTGGGCGAGGGGGAGGTGACGGGCGACCCCAGCGACCGCATCTCCATGCCCCGGCAGTGGCAGCGGCTGCCGGAGGCGCTGTCGGTGCCGGAGATGGAGAAGCTGCTGGAGGCGCCGGACCTGCTGCAGCCGCTGGCCTGGCGCGACCGCGCGATGCTGGAGTTCGCGTACGCCACCGGCGTTCGGGTGAGCGAGCTGATCGGGGTGCGCGTGCGCGACCTGCACTTCGACGACCAGTTCGTGAGCGTGTTCGGCAAGGGAAGCAAGGAGCGGCTGGTGCCCATCGGCGCGCGCGCGGTCGGCACGGTGTCCATCTACCTGCGCGAGACGCGGCCGCGGCTGGACCGCGGCAAGGGCGAGGGTCGCGTGTTCCTGAACGCCCGCGGCGGCCCGCTGACGCGGATGGGCGTGTGGAAGATCCTGCGCGAGCACGTGGAAGCCGCGGGGATCGGGAAGCGGGTGACGCCGCACACGCTGCGGCACTCGTTCGCCACGCACCTGCTGGAGGGCGGCGCCGACCTGCTGGCGGTGCAGGAGATGCTCGGCCACGCGGACGTGTCCACCACCCAGATCTACACGCACGTGGACCGCAACTACCTTGCGCAGGAGCACCGCGCCCACCACCCGCGCGAGCAGCAGTGGGAGCGCGAGGCGGGCGCGGCACGCGCGGCGAAGCGGAAGGAGGGGTGAGATGAAGATCGAGGTCCCGCGCGAGCGGATCGAGGAGTTCTGCCGGAAGTGGCACGTGAGCGAGCTGGCGCTTTTCGGCTCCGTGCTCCGCGACGACTTCCGCCCCGACAGCGACGTGGACGTGCTGGTGACGTTCGAGCCGGGCGTTCGGGCGACATTCCGCAGCTGGCTTGCCATGGAGGACGAGCTCAGGCAGCTGTACGGCAGGCCTGTCGACCTGGTGGAGAAGTCGTCGGTTACCAACCCGTTCAGGCGCCACCACATCCTGCGGAATCATGCAATCCTATACGCCGCCTGACGATCGGGACGCAGCACAGCTCTGGGACATGCTGCAGGCAGCATGGGACGCCGAGGCCATTGCGCGCGACCTGACGCTGGAGCGGCTCGAGGCCGACCGCAGGACGCAGCTGGCGCTTTCGAAGGCGCTGGAGCTGGTGGGGGAGGCTGCGGCGCGCCTGTCTCCCGAGTTCCGCAACCGGGAGGCGAGCATCGACTGGGTTCCGATCATCGGCATGCGGAATCGGCTGGTCCACGAGTACTGGAGGATCAACTTCGGGATCGTCTGGGATGTAGCCACGAGCGAGATCCCCGCGTTGATCGCAGCTCTCGAACGGCTTCTTCCCGAATCTCCGGACGCAGCATTGTAAGCAGCCTTTGCCAACACGAGCCCGAAAGCCGGACGAGGAAACGAGGGGTGAGATGAAGATCGAGGTCCCGCGCGAGCGGATCGAGGAGTTCTGCCGGAAGTGGCACGTGAGCGAGCTGGCGCTGTTCGGCTCCGTCCTGCGCGACGACTTCCGCCCGGACAGCGACGTGGACGTGCTGGTGACG
>NZ_DATIND010000120.1 GCF_035474595.1 Longimicrobium sp. | reverse complement strand
CCTCAGCGAACGTGCGGCACCGGCTATAGATCCTTCGGCCTGCAAATACCTGTGCAGATTCAGCTTGCACTGTGGCCGGCCTCAGGATGACGTCTCCCTAGTCTTGAGCGGAAATGCACAGGTAATCTCCAGATACGGTATTATGGATCCTTCGGCCTGCAGATGCTTGCGTTGAAACAGGTTGCGGCGTGGCCGGCCTCAGGATGACGTCATTTTCTCTGGGCGGCATCTTTGCTCAGCTGACGTCTTTCCTTGAATCGGCCCCGCAACCGCGCTCACCGGATGCGGCGGAGGGCCACGTCGCCGCTGACGGTGTGCACGCGCAGGGCCGGGCCGCCGCGCCCCAGCGTCCCGTGCACGTGCTGCCCCACCGCGATGCGCATCCGCCCGCGCTCCTCGCCGCGGCCGAGCTCCAGCGGGAAGTCGGAATCGATGCTCCCCGACAGCGTGCGCGCCTCGAAGTCCGCGTCGATGCCGGCGGGCACCTGCAGCGTCACGTCGCCGCTCACGGAGCGGAAGTCCAGGTCCTCGCCGCCGGTGCGCCCCAGCGTGGCGACCACGCTGCCGCTCACGGTTGATGCCTCCACCGGCCCGCTGGTGGCCACGCGCACGTTGCCGCTCACGCTGCGCGCCTGCACCGGGCCGCGAAGCGCGCGGGCCTCCACGTCGCCCGACACGGTGTTGGCCGACAGCCGCACCCCCGCCGGCACGCGCACGGTGAAGTCCACGCGCGGACCGTTGTCGCGGATGGTTCCCCCGCGCTGGTTGCAGGCGTCGCGCGGCTGGCCGTTGTCGCGATCGTCGTCATCATCGTCATCGTCCCGGCGCCAGCCGCCGTTGTCGTCGCTGGGGTAGATGGCGCAGATGACGGTGCCCGTGCCGCGGTGCACCACCTCGATGCGCACGCGCTCGGCCCCGCGCCCGGCGCGCACGCCGGTGACGGTCACCTGGTCGCCGTCGGTGGGTTCCGCGCGGATGTTGCCGACGATGTTGTTGATCTGGATGCGCTCGCCGTTCGCGATCCGCCCGCTCCAGCGGAAGTCGCCCTGCTGCCGCGCGGCGGCGGCGTGCGCATCCACCGGACCGGTGTGGGGACGCGCGGCCATCACGGTCATCATCGCGGCGGTCGCCGCCGTGCCGAGCATGCGGATCATCGGGAGTTTCGGTCGATGGGGGATGAGATGCCGGGGCGGGTGGGCGCCCCGGTGTCAGGCTCGGGAGATTGGATGCGGCGCGTGCGGGGAAAGGTTGGAACGCGCGGTGGGGGATGATGCCGCCGCGCGCCGATCCGCCGGTCCGAAACCATCCCGCGCGGCGGGACGTACGCGTCGTCCGGCGCGGGTGCGTGGAGCGCGGCGGTGCGGAAGCCGGGGCGCCGCTTGGGGATCGCGGCGGCGGGACGCGGCGGGAGGCGACAGGTGTTCACCTTGCGGACCGGCGCGGGGCCGCTCATCTTCAACCCCTGCTCCGGCCAAGCCAGCCGTGCGCTCCCCCGGTTCCGCCCGATCCCGTTTCCACGCACCCGACCACCCGGTACCACGCGCCGCTCTCAGGGCGGCGCACGTTCCTTCCCACAGGAGCAATCCATGGCCCTCATGACCTGCCCCGACTGCGCCAACCAGTACCCCGACGACTCGCCGTACTGCCCCAACTGCGGGCGCCCCAACCCGGCGCGCCAGGCGGGTGCCACCGGCGCCTCCGGCACCCCGGCTTCCGGCACCCCGTCGTCCGGTACCCCGGGCAGCAGTGAGACCCCGGCCAGCACCAGCTCCACCTACACCACCGGCTCGCCCGGCGGCACCGGCGCCTCCAACGCGAACCCCTTCTCGCCCGGGGCGGGCCCGGCCGGCGGCTCCACGAGCGGTACCGGCAGCACGGGCGGCTACACCGGCGGAACGGGCTCCACGGGCGGCTACACCGGCGCGACGGGGTCCACCGGCTCCACCGGCGGCGGCGCGTACGGCGAGACGCCGTCGAGCGGCGGCGGGTACACCGGCGGCGGCTACGCGGGCGGTCCGCAGCCGGGCGGCCCCGGCTACGGCCAGCCGGGCGGCGGGTACGGCGGCGGCGGGCAGCAGGGCGGCGCGTACGGCGGCGGGGGCGGGTACGGCGGGCAGCCGGGCGGGGGCTATGGCGGCCCGCCGCCGCAGCAGATCCCCAACTACCTGGTGCAGGCCATCCTGGTCACGCTCTGCTGCTGCCTTCCGCTCGGCATCGTGTCCATCGTCTACGCCACGCAGGTGAACACCAAGCGCGACGCGGGCGACATCCAGGGCGCGCTCACCGCCTCGGCCAACGCCAAGAAGTGGTCGATGATCGCGCTCGGCGCCGGCATCCTGGCGTGGATCATCTGGGGCGCGCTGTACGGCTTCGCCATGATGGCGGCCATCGCCGGCAGCGCGGGCGCGCCGAGCTGAGGTGCAGCTCCGCGCCGCCGCTCCACCGGTTCGCGCGCTGTGGGCCGCCGCCGCCATCGCGGCGGCGGCCCCTGCCGCGCTGGTGCTGTACCGGTACAACCCGCTGGCCGTAAGCTTCTATCCGCGCTGCATCCTGTTCGTGGCCACGGGCATCTACTGCCCGGGGTGCGGCGCGCTGCGGGCGGCGCACGCGCTGCTGCACGGCCGCATCCTGACCGCGCTGGACTACAACGGCCTGTTCGTGGTGGCGCTGCCGTTCCTCGCCTGGGCCATCGCGGCGCAGGGGCTGGAGGCCATCGCCGGGCGGCCGGTGCTCCCCACGGTGCAGCTGTCGGGGCGGATGGCGCGCGGGATCCTGTGGCTCTTCATCGTCTTCACCGTTCTGCGCAACATCCCCGTCTACCCGTTCAGCATCCTGGCGCCCTGACGGGGCCGCGCACCGCATCCCGGTCTCCATGCCCACCGTCTGCCCCGAGTGCGCGTCCCCGGTCGCCGCGGGCGCCGCCGTGTGCCCGCAGTGCGGGTTTCCGCTCCGCGACGCCGCGCCCGCGTTCGGCGGCGGGCCGGCGCGCCCGGCGCCGTCGGGGAGCAAGGTGGTGTACTGGGTGCTGGGGATCGCGGCGGCCGGGGTGATCCTGATGGTGGTGCTGGGGGTCGCCGCCGCGCTGGTCATCCCCCGCCTGCAGCGCGCGGGCGGCGAGGCGCGCTCGTCGGAACGCGAGGCCGACGCGATGCTGGAACGGGCGTGGACGCTGCAGCAGGTGTACCTCGTCCAGCACGGCAGCTACGCCCCGGACGTGGAGGACCTGCGCGGGGTGGGGTGGGATCCGCCGGAGTCCACCGGGGTCGGTCTCACGGTGGTGACGTGGGCACAGCACAACCTCTGCATGGAGGCCACGAGCGGCGGGACCGTGCGGAGCATCCGGAACGACGGCACGCTGGTGGAGGGCAGGTGCGCGCCGGAAGCCACGGACTTCAACGCCGCCGCGCAGGCCCGCCTCGTCCTGCAGGACGGATGGCGCCTGCTGAACGCATACCGCGAGACGCACGGCACCCTTCCGCCCACCCTGGCGGAGATCGAGCCGAAGATCGGGCAGCGGGAGGCGCTGGCCAGCGTCCGCCTGGGCTACCAGCGCTACGCGAACGGCGAGTTCTGCCTGTCGCTGCGGCCGAAGGGCGTGGTGGGCCCCGAGCGCAGCGTGGACCAGGACGGCCGTTTCTTCGGCGGCTCCGCCTGCTCCGGCCGCGTGATCGAGAGCTTCGCCTACGGGGCTCGCGCTCGCTCGGGCGGATGAGTGCGGAAGTGCGTGAGTGCGTGAGTGCGTGAGTTGGGATGACAGTCCTGACCTCGCCCCTCGGATCTGCTCATCTCGCCGGGCATTCAGAGCGCGCACCAATATTTCCGCCGCAGTCCCGCAGGGACTTCGTGCTTTTGTAGCCCCTGAATTCATTCAGGGTACCGGGGACAGCACGAACGATCGAGGGCCGCCGGTACGATCCGGCGGCCCTCGATGTGTATCGCACTCCCGCACTCCCGCACTCCCGCACTCCCGCACTCCCGCACTTCCCTCTATCGTCCCTCGATCTCCGACCGCAGCCGCAGCAGCGCGTCCTCCGCGGTGACGAGCTCGTTGCGGGCCTCGTTCAGCTGGTCCTGCTGGACGATGACGAAGCGGCGGTACGGGGCGATGGACTCGTTCACCTTGTCGGTGCTCTCGCTGATGGCCGCGTGCACCTGCCGCGTGAGCGCCTCCTTCAGGCGCGTCCGCAGCTCCGTGATCTTGGCCGAGAACTCCTTCTTGGCGTGCGCGCGCTTGGACGGGATCACGTACAGCCCCGTCACCGCCAGCGCGGTCGCCATCAGGATCCCCGTAAGGTCCGCCGCCGCGCCGGTGATCACCGTGGCCACCAGCGTCCCCAGCCCGATGGCGCCGACGCCGGCGACGAGGGTCGTCCCCGCGCCGGTGCGCACCTCCTCGGCCAGCTTGCGGGCCTCGGCCTCGCGGTTGTAGCTGCTCACCACCTCGCGGCTGGTGCGGCCGATGGAGTCCAGCAGCGCCTGGCGGTTGTAGCTGAAGCCGCCGCCCACCTCGCCGATCATCCCGTCGCGGTGGCGCGAGATCTGGCGCCGCTCGATGTACGAGCCCAGGTCCTGCCACAGCTTCAGGTTGCGCTCCACGATCCAGTCCACGATGCGTCCCACCTCGTCGTCGATCTCGCGCGGGGTGTCGCCCACCACCACGCGCTCGAAGTCGCGCCGGATCTGGTCGGAGCGCATCAGCGAGCGGATCTTGCCGAAGCGGATCTGGTCGTCGAAGAAGTTCATCCCCCTGAGCTCCATGTCGTTCAGCATGGAGTCCAGCCGTCCCAGCCGCGGCTCGAAGTCGCGCAGCATCTCCTGGTGGAACGCCGCCAGCTGCGAGTCGATGTTCTGCAGCGTCGACACGTCCTCGGCCAGCATCTTCAGCCGCTCGAAGGCCAGCGTCTTGTAGCGCCCGGCCAGCCGCAGCCCCACGTTCAGCGGGTTCAGCAGCTTCAGCCGCACGCGCTCCTGCTGGTCCAGCGTGTTCACCAGCCAGTCGTCCATCGCCGCGAAGCCGCTGGTCTGCCACCCCGCCTCGTCGCCCGCCTCCCGTGCGCGCTGCGCGAGGCGGGCGCTGACGGGAAAGACCTCGGGGGCCTCGCCCAGCACCGTCTCGGCGTTCTCGCGCACGAAGGCGATCACCTGCTGCTGCTCCTCGGGCTTCTCCAGCAGGTCGATCTTGTTCACCACCATCACCACCTTCTTCCCCCACGCGCGGATCTGCTCCAGGAACGAGCGCTCGCTCTCGGTGAAGGGGCGGTCGGCGGAGGTGACGAAGAGCACCAGGTCGCTGCGCGGCACGAAGTCGCGCGTCAGTTCCTCGTGCTCGCGGATGACGGCGTTGGTCCCCGGCGTGTCGACGATGCTGAGGTCGCTGAGCAGCGACGCGGGGTGCGTGCGCTCCAGCAGGTACGCCTCGAGCATGGTCTCGGTGACCGTGGGCCCGTGGCGGAGGAGGTTGATGCGGTCGGTGGTGGGCGTGACCCCCTCGGGAAGGACGCGCTCGCCGATGAGGGCGTTGATGAAGCTGGACTTGCCGGAGTTGAACTCGCCGGCGATGACCAGCAGGAAGAGCCCGGCCAGCGCCTCGCGCGCCTCGCGGAAGTGGCGCAGGTCGTCGGCGTCGGCGTCGGTCCCAAAGCGCTCCAGCGCCACGGCCAGGCGGTCCAGCAGCTCGGACTCGCGGGCGCGGAGGTCGGCTTCCTGGTCGCTGAGCAGCCGGTTGCGCCGCATCAGCCGGCCGATGATCCCGCGGCGCGCGGGGGGCTGCTGCGGTGGGGTTTCGGGAAGCTCGTCGCCGGTCACGTGGGGAGTTCCGCTGGTGCGCTGGATCATCGGGCCGCCCTTCTCGTCGGAAATCGCATTCCGGCAACAGGTTGGGGCGAAGTCGATGCAAGGCCGGGGCCGTAGGAAGTGCGGGAGTGCGGGAGTGTGGGAGTGCGGGAGTGCGCTGGATCGGTGAGCCGCGCGGTAATTGTGCGGAACGAAGTCGGTGCCCGCCGCGGGCCCTCTCCCCGCGCCTTAGAGCGCTCGCCCTCTCCCGTACCGGGCGAGGGGGCGGGGCAACATCGGCGCGGCCTGCACAACCTGGCTCGCGCGAATGGCTGCGGTGTGTCGGGAGAGTCGGGGTGAAGCGGTTCGCCAGGCGGGCAGGACGCCGAGCCGTGGCGCAGATGCTCGCAAGCTACCTCTCCCGGTACGGGAGAGGTGGACGGCCTTGGCCGGCCGGAGAGGGCGCGAGGCGGAGACCGCGCTCCGCAGCTTGGCACTCCCGCACTTCCGCACTTCCGCACTTCGCAGCATCTTCCGACACATATCCCCCGAATCTCCATCCACGATCCCCGAGAGACGCAGATGAAGCCCGTCCTTCGCGCGCTCGCGCTTGCCGGCGCGGTGCTGGCGCCCCTGCCGCTGGCCGCGCAGCAGTGGGACGCCGCGGTCGCCGCCGCCGCGTCCCGCGTCGCGCCGCAGATGATCGCCGTGCGGCACGACATCCATCAGCACCCCGAGCTCTCCAACCGCGAGTTCCGCACGGCCCGCCTGGTGGCCGCGCACCTGCGCTCGCTGGGGTTCGAGGTCGATACCGGCATCGCCCACACCGGCGTGGTGGGCATCCTGCGCGGCGGGCGGCCCGGGCCCGTCGTTGCCGTGCGCGCGGACATGGACGCGCTGCCGGTGAAGGAGGATACGCCGTATCCCTTCAGGTCCACCGCGACCGGCGAGTACATGGGGAAGACGGTGGACGTGAGCCACGCCTGCGGCCACGACGTGCACACCGCCGTGCAGATGGGTGTCGCCACGGTGCTGGCGGGGATGAAGGACCGCGTTCCCGGCACCATCGTCTTCCTCTTCCAGCCCGCCGAGGAGGGCGCGCCTCCGGGCGAGGAGGGCGGGGCGAAGCTGATGATGCAGGAGGGCGTCTTCAACCGCTGGCACCCCACCGCCGTCTTCGGGCTGCACACCTTCGCGCAGATGCAGACCGGGAACGTGGGCTACACCCCCGGGCCGGCCATGGCGGCGTCGGACCGCTTCACCGTGAACATCCACGGGCGGCAGGCGCATGGGGCGTCGCCGCAGCTGTCCATCGACCCGGTGGTGATGGCCGCGCAGGCGATCCTGGCGCTGCAGACCATCCGCTCGCGCAACCTGTCGCCCTTCGAGCCCAGCGTGCTGACGGTGGGGATGGTTCGCGGCGGCGAGCGCTTCAACATCATCCCGTCGGACGTCACGCTGATGGGCACCGTGCGCACCTTCGACCCGCGCGTGCAGGACGAGATCGAGCGGCGGATGCGCGAGATCCTGGATGGGGTGACGAAGGGCGGCGGCGGGACGTACGACATGGAGTACCAGCGGACGACGCCGGTCACCGTGAACAACCGCGAGCTGTCGGACCGGATGCGGCCCACGATGGTGCGGTTGATGGGCGCGCAGAACGTGCTCGACGTGCCGCCGACCACCGGCGCCGAGGACTTCGCCTTCTTCTCCAACGCGGTGCCGGGCTTCTTCTACCGCCTGGGCACGGTGAAGCCGGGCACCACCTCGGGCGACCACCACACGCCCACCTTCCAGGCCGACGACGACGCCATCCCCATCGGCATCCGCATGATGTCCACGCTCCTGCTCGACTACCTCAGCAGCGGCGGCGTTCGCGCCTCCACCGCGGCGCGGTGATGCCGTAGCGGAGATGGTTCCACGCAGAGACGCCGGGCCGCGGAGAAGATCGTGTACTCCGCGGCCCGGCGTCTTTGCGTGCGGCCTGCTTCTTCAGTGCCGCGGGCGGCGGACGACGTAGTCCACGATCACGGCGCCCGCGGTGCCCGTCACCAGGCTCACGATCGAGGCGGTGTCCACGTCGCCCTCGGGGTCGGTCAGCAGGATGGGGAGCGCGCCGACGGCGGCGCCGGCCAGCGTGGCCGGGAAGCTCCCCTTGCTGTCGTGCGTCAGCCCGCCCAGGTGCGCGCCGGTCGCGGCGCCCAGCGCGAGACCCGCGAACGCGGTCATGTACTCGGCGTTGTCCGGTCCGTTGCCGCAGTCGCGGCCCTCGTCGCTGCAGTCCAGCCCCACGAACCCCACGCCGTACCCCACCGCCGCCCCCGCGAACGCCATCGCCGCGGAGAGGGGGATCGAGTAGTACAGGTGCGGCGGGCGCGGCTGCATCCGCGTCGCCAGCTCACGCGCGGGATCGGCCGCGGGGCGCAGCGCGAGCGGCCGCATGCGCGCGTCGGCGAGACGCGCCTGCGCGGGGAGGAGCAGGCCGGCGGGCGCCTGCGCGCGGGCGGGTGCGGCCAGGCAGGCGAGCGCGGCGGCGCCCGCGAGGGCGGGGATGCGGAGTCTCATCGTCGGGGGGGCAGGGTGTGGGTGCCAGGTCATTGCTTGAACATCAGGATCGTGCCGATGCGCAGGCAGAGCGGGCGGCCGATGCTGGACAGGAACGCGTGCTCCTGGAAGGTCTTCCACTCCTGGTGCGGATATGCCTCCGTCTTGAAGACCCTGCCGTTCCGGTCCAGCGCGCTCACCTCCAGGTCGCGCGCGCGGCCGTGGTCGCAGTCCAGGTCTTCCACGATCTCGGCGCCGTAGTAGGGCCTGCCGGGGCCCAGCGACATCGGCTCGGCGTACTCCCAGCGCAGCGTCAGGTGCATCGCCTCGGGGGTGCGGCGGATGTGCACGGTGTCCACGTACATCCCCGTTCCGCCCATCACCATGATCTCCGCCCACTGCGGCCCGCGCCCCGCCGCCCGCAGCGCCAGCGAGTCCGCCTCCGCGCGGGACGGCGCCTGCGCCTTCAGCGACATCGGCACGCACCCGAGGAATGCCGCCGTCAATACAGCGTAAACCCGCTTCAGGACCATCATCTCCCGTCTGTCCGAAAAGAATGGAAACCGGGTCGGGGGCCGGCTTCCGCACCGGCGGCTGAAGCCGCAGCAACAACCACGGGAAGCCTCGCAAACCGCGCGAGGCTGACCCGCTCGCCATCGGCGCTCACGGCCGCCAGCTCCGGTATCACAGCCTGGGGCGGAACGCCGCGCCGGCGGCCGCCATCCCGGCCAGGATGGCGACGAGCCCCGCGGCCACGCTCCCCAGCGCGTACGCCATCCCCCGCCCCCACTGCCCGTCCTGCAGCAGCGCGACCGTCTCCAGCGAGAAGGTGCTGAAGGTGGTGAACGCCCCGCAGAAACCGATCGTGACCATCCCCCGCACCTCGGGCGACACCGGCATCGTCTCCGACGCGCGCACGGCGAAGCCCAGCACGAACGAGCCGGCCAGGTTGATGATCAGCGTATGCCAGGGAAAGTCCGTCCCCGCCCAGGTGGGGATCCACTTGCCCAGGCCGTAGCGCGCCAGCGTGCCGGCGACGCCCCCGGCGGCGAGGTAGAGGAGGAGCAGGGGAGGTGCGAGGGTGCGAGGGTGCGAGAGTGCGAGAGCGACGGACAGGAGATTCGGGGTGCGGGGCGGCGGGCGCAAGCGGCTTACAACCATCCGCGGCGACGGGGCATCAGACCGGGGGTGGGCGCGCGCGGGGGGCGCGTGTCCCCGTTTTCCGGCAACGAAGGGAGTGTCCATGCGCCGCATCTCGTTGGGACTTGCCGCACTGCTGGTGTTCACCGCGGGCTCGCTGAACGCGCAGCGCTGCCGCCGCTACGAAGGCGGCCGCGTGGTCGTCTGCGAGCGCGAGCGGGACCGCGACCACGATCGCGGGCCGCGCCGCCGCGACCACGGCTGGAACGGCGCGCCGGTGGAGTTCGGCATCCGCGGCGGGGCCGACTTCCGCGACGACCAGGGGAGCGTGGGAACGCAGGCGCGCATCCCGGTGCCGCTTCCGGGCGCGGCCATCGCGCTGGCGCCCAGCTTCGACGTGTTCTTCGGCGACCGCGACGGCGCGGCGCAGTGGCAGGCGAACATCGACGCGCTGATCAAGCCGTACCAGCTGGGCGGCCTGTACGGCGGCGGGGGCGCGGCCTTCCTGCGCCGCGACTTCGACGGCGACCTGAGCGACGAGACGAAGGCCGGCTTCAACCTGCTGGCCGGCATCGACGGCGGCCGCATCAACGGCAGCGCGCTGCGCCCGTTCGCCGAGGCGCGCTGGACCTTTACCGGCGACTTCCAGGCCTTCCGCATGACGGCCGGCTTCAACGTCCCCATCTCGGGGAGATGATCAGCGGGTGATGGATCGTCGGGATGGACGACGCGAGGCGCCTCGAGGTTCGGGGCGCCTCGCGCCGTTCATCTCCGCTCCCGCGAACCGGTGATGCGGACGATGCCGATGCCGGGGCGTCGCCTGGCGGCTTGGCCGCACCTGTTTCCGCTCCTATCTTGGCGTCGGGGTGGGCCGTCTCACCTTCCCGCCAGGCCGCCGAATGACCACGCTCGCCGCCGCGCTCCTCGTCTTCCAGTCCACCGCCGCGCCGCTCCCCACCGGCCAGATCGTCCTGGCCACGTCGTCGGTGCGCACGGGCGACGCGATTCCCGCGCTGCTGGTGCTCTCCGCGCCCGACACCGTTCAGGCGCTCGCGGTCTCGGGGTCGCTGGCCGCGCTCCCCGCGGGGCTGCTGTGGTGGCGCGGCGCCGCGGAGGGGTGCGGCCGCCCGCCGCGGGACGCGCGCGCCGTGCTGGAGTGGAATTCAACCGTGCGCGGCGACGAGCCGCTGGCCCTGTGCGTCCGCGCCGGCCGTACGGGGGCGCTGCGGCTGGCGGCCACCGTTCGCGCCCTGCAGCCGGACGGAACCTGGCGCACGCGGTCGCTGGTCAGCGACGCCGCCACCGCGTCCGAGCCGTTCATCTCCTCCGACCTCCTGCTCGCCCTGGTCACGGCGGTGCTCGGCTTCCTCTTCGGCGTCGCGGCCAACCTCATCCAGCTCGGCCGCCAGCAGAAGGGCGAGCGCGAGAAGCGGCGGATGGAGATGGAGGAGGAGCGCGCGGCCGGGCGCATGGAGATGGAGAAGAAGGTGTTCGGCAGCCTGACCGCCGAGGTGCAGAAGAACGCGGACGCGCTGCGCGCCTACATCGCCGCCCCGCCGCAGCAGGGCGAGAAGCCGCTGCAGCTCACGCTGGCGGGGATGCAGGCCGTGCTGGCGGACCCCGCCCTCGCCGCGTATCTCCGCGACGGCGAGGGCCACGCGTACGGCGACCGGATGCGCGGCGTGTACGAGGTGCTGGGCCGGTTCAACCGCGCCGCGCGCGCCGAGCCGGACCCGGTGCGGCGCCGCGGCCTGGCCGAGGAGGCGCGCGAGCGCATCGAGGCCGCGCTGCAACCCTGAAGGAGGCGCCATGTCGTGCTTCTACTGCTGGCAGGAAGGCATCTCCACCGAGGAAAAGGGGAGCTGCGGCTACGCCGGATGCACGCTGGAGATCTGCACGCCGCCGTCGGGGCGCTTCGACGGCGACTTCCACGGCGAGGTCTGCGGCTGCGGCTGCGGCGCGCTGGTGTGCGAGCGGCACCTGCGCGACCACGCCGCCCAGGCGCACGGGCGCGACGATCCCGGCGGCTGCTTTCCCGCCCTGTGGGCCCGCGTCAGCGGCGCCGGGCTGGGCGGCGCGTCCGCGCTCCTGGCCGGGCGCGGCGGCGAGCCGAACGCGTGCAACCGCTTCCTGAACGCCGTGGTTCCGCGCGACTCGCTGCTGCGGCTGGCCGGCGGGCTCTCGTCCGCGCTGGCCACGGTGGAGCAGATCCCGGGCGGCGCGTACGTGCGGTTTGCGCGGGAGTTCTACGTCCCCGCAACGGCGCAGCGCACGGCCGCCCTCGCGGTGCGCGAGCTGGAGCACGCGGCCGCGGGGATGGCGCTCCATCCCGAACGGGCCGAATGGGTCCGCCGGGCTACGCGGCAGCGCGGGGCCGTGGGGCGCGTCGGCGAGGCGGTGGAGCGGATGCTGCGCCGCAGCGGGATCGTGCGCCCCCGCGACGAGGTCGAGCCGTCCTCCAGGGGCGCCGCCGGGATCGTGATGGGCCAGGTGAGGATCACGCGCAGGATCGCCGATGCAGTGGACCGCCATCGGGAGGTTCGGGACCTCCATCCCAGCGAGCTGGCCGCCTGGATCGCCGCGCCGCACACGCAGGAGATGGATTCCTCCGTCGGGATCGCGACCGCCAACGCCTGATCCGGTTGCCGGCCCTGCGCGTCCACGAAACACGAAGGGGCGCCCTATCCGGAGCGCCCCTCCACTTTATCGGCTTGTATTCAGGGCCGCCGGTCGAATTCCTCTGGATCTACCGCGGGGACCTGCGCGAGCGCGGCCTCGTACTTCGCGCGGCTTCCGCGGCGGGCCCGCTCCTGCAGGTAATCTTCCGTCATCAGCGCCGCCATCTTCTCCGCCACGGCCGTCGCGATGAACTGGTTGATCGAGATCCCCTCCTGCAACGCCAGCTCCTTCACGCGGCGATGCAGCGATTCCGGAAGCCGAAGACTGAGCGTGCTCATCGATAGACTCCTATCCTCCTCAGGAACTCCCCCGGCGTGATCGCCTCGATGCCGAGCCGCTCGCAGCCCACGAAGTCCCGCTGGTTGTACGTACGATGAACCGCGCACGCATCCGCTGCAAGGTTCAGAATCAATGTCGGGAACGGTCCGGATAGCTGGAAGATGGAGGGTGTGGCGATGAAGCCCAAAACGAATAGAGTGCGCACTCGTTTTGTCTGCATCGTACACTTACCTGCCGGGGACGATGAGCTCCAGACACGAGCGAACGCTGGCCGCGGTCTTTGAAGAGCCGACCCGCGCCAACATATTGTGGAGTGACATCGCTGCGATGCTGGTGTACTACGGGGCCACGCTGCGGGAAGGAGCAGGTTCCCGGGTACGGGTCTCGATGAACGGGCACCGCGTCACCCTGCATCGGCCGCATCCGCAGAAGGAAGCGAACCGGTACACCGTTCGCGACGTGCGCGCTTTCCTTATCCTGAACGGGATCGTGCCATGAAGTACAAGGGCTACACCGGGAGCTACGAGTTCGACCCGGACGAGGGCGTGCTCCACGGGCACGTCGACGACATCGAGGACATCGTGACCTTCGTCGCGGACAACGTCACCGACCTCGAACGCGAGTTCCGCATCTCGGTCGACGATTATCTGGAGTTCTGCGCCGAGGACGGCGTGGAGCCTCAGAAGCCGCGCGAAGCGCAGAGACGCGCGTCGTGATCTATCGAGACTACACGGCCTCGTACGAGTTCGATGCGGACGACGGGGTGCTGCACGGGCGCGTCGAGGGAATCCGCGATATCGTCACGTTCGAGGCGGAGCGAGTGGAAGATCTCGAGCGCGAGTTCCAGATCAGCGTCGACGTCTATCTGGAGCACTGTGCCCGAAAGGGGCGCGAGCCCAACCGGCCCGGCGAGCAACGCAAGCGGGCGGCATCCTGACGTGACTCCCCTTCCCCTGATCCGCGACGGCGTGGTGCGCGGCGCCTGCCCGCACGACTGCCCGGACACCTGCGCCATGCTGGTGCACGTGCGGGACGGCCGCGCCGTGCGCGTGCAGGGCGACCCCGCGCACCCGGTGACGCAGGGCTTCCTGTGCACCAAGGTGAACCGCTACGTCGAGCGCACCTACCACGCCGACCGCCTCACCGTCCCGCTACGCCGCGTCGGGCCCAAGGGCGAGGGGCGCTTCGAGCCGGCCACGTGGGACCAGGCGCTGGACGACATCGCGCGGCGGCTGAACGCGATCCGCTCCGGGCCGGACGGGCCGCAGGCGATCCTCCCCTACTCGTACGCGGGGACGATGGGGCTGGTGCAGGGCGGGTCGATGGACCGGCGCCTGTTCCACCGCATCGGCGCGAGCCTGCTGGCGCGCACCATCTGCTCGGCGGCGGGGAGCGAGGGGTGGCGGGCGACCTACGGCGACCGGCTGGGGCCCACGCCCGAGGAGGCCGAGCACGCGCGCCTCGTCCTGCTCTGGGGGACGAACACGCTGACGTCCAATCCCCACCTCTGGCCCGCGCTGCGGCGCGCGCGGAAGCGGGGCGCGCGACTGATCGCCATCGACCCCATCCGCACGCGCACGGCGGCGCAGTGCGACCAGTGGCTCGCCATCCGCCCCGGTACCGACGCGGCGCTGGCGCTGGCGATGATGCACGTCGCCTTCCGCGACGGGCTGGCCGACCTCGATTACCTGGCCGCGCACACCGTCGGCTGGGAGGCACTGCGCGACCGCGTGCTGGACGATTGGTCTCCCGCGCGCGCCGCGCCGACCGTCGGCCTGGCGGAGGGGGAGATCGAGGCGCTGGCGGCGGCGTACGCCACCACGCGCCCCTCCTTCATCCGCCTGAACTACGGGCTGCAGCGCCACGCGGGCGGGGGGATGGCGGTGCGCGTCCTCTCCCTCCTTCCCGCGGTCACCGGCGCGTGGCGGGACGCGGGCGGCGGGGCCACGCTGTCTGTGAGCGGCGCGTTCAAGCCGAATGGCGCGGCGCTGGAGCGGCCCGAGTGGGTGCCGCCGGGAACGCGCACCATCAACATGGTGCAG
This sequence comes from Longimicrobium sp., assembly GCF_035474595.1. NCBI lineage: Bacteria > Pseudomonadati > Gemmatimonadota > Longimicrobiia > Longimicrobiales > Longimicrobiaceae > Longimicrobium > Longimicrobium sp. The sequence goes on along the minus strand of NZ_DATIND010000120.1, from coordinate 1,043 downwards.
CTGGGCGACGCGCTCACCCTCTCCGACGCGGGCGTTGGCGGGCCGCCGGTGAAGGCGCTGGTCGTCTACAACTCCAACCCCGGCGCCGTCGCCCCCGACCTGCGCAAGGTGCGCGAGGGGCTGCGGCGCGAGGACCTGTTCACCGTGGTCCTGGAGCACTTCCGCACGGACACGGCGGACTACGCGGACTGGGTGCTCCCCGCCACCACGCAGCTGGAGCACTGGGACGTCCACACCACGTACGGCCACCTGTACGTCACGCTGAACCGCCCGTCCATCGCCCCCGTGGGCGAGAGCCTGCCGAACGCGGAGATCTTCCGGCGGCTGGCGGCGCGGATGGGGCTGGACGATCCCGCGTTCCGCGACGACGACGTCACCCTCATTCGCCAGGCGCTGGACTCGGCGCACCCGTGGATGCGCGGCATCACCCTCGAGCGGCTGCTGGAGGAGGGTTGGGCGCGGCTGGACGTGCCGCGCGACTGGCGCCCGTACGCCGACCCGCACCCCAGCACGCCCACGGGGAAGATCCAGATCGTGGCGCCGGAGCTGGCTCGGCTCGGCCTCGACCCGCTCCCCACCTTCATCCCGCCCGCGGAGAGCGTGGAGGCGGCGCCGGAGCGCGCGGCGGCGTTCCCGCTGATGCTGCTGTCGCCGCCCGAGCACCCGTTCATGAACTCCACCTTCGTGAACGTGCCCGCGCTGTCGCGGGCGGCGGGAGAGGCGAAGCTGCTCCTGCACCCCAACGAGGCGGCGGTCCGCGGGATCGCGGAGGGCGACCGGGTGAGGACCTTCAACGACCGGGGGGATTTCATCGCCCGCGCGGTGGTGACGGAGGACGTGCGGCCGGGCGTGGCGGTGAGCTACGGCGTGCGCTGGGCCAGCCGCTCGGAGGATGGATCGACGGTGAACGACACCACCTCGCAGCGTCTGTCCGACCTGGGCGGCGGCGCCAGCTTCTACGACAACGCGGTGGAGGTCGAGGCCGCGGCGGTGTGATCCATCTGCCGAAAAACAGAAGGTTTGCACGCAGAGACGCGGGGGGG
>NZ_DATIND010000119.1 GCF_035474595.1 Longimicrobium sp. | reverse complement strand
GACCTTCAACGCACTCACGCACTTCCGCACTCACGCACTTCGTGTCAGATGCTGCGGACGGGGAGAGTTACAACGTCGTCGACCTCCATCGTCTCGACGACGTGGAAAGGCTCGCCGTAGGCCTTGCGGATGAGGGCGCCGTAGCGGGCGGCGTGCATGCGCACCTGGTCGTACAGCGGCCTGTCGCCGCCGGGAAAGACCTCGCCGCCCCAGGTCTTGCCGTCGAACTGGCTGGAATAGCAGTGCACTGCCTCCATCTTGGTCTCGATGAAGTCGGTGATGTCGACCACGAAGCTGGGCTTCACCGGGTCTTCGCGGTAGGTGAGGGCGTAGAGGAGCTTGTGCGGGCGGTGCGCCTCGCCGGGCGCGTCGAAGCGCGCCAGCCCGGCCAGGAAGCACGCGTCGTACGCCAGTTGGCTGGCGACGCGGTGGTCCGGGTGCCGCCCGGCGGTGTAGGGGAGGATCACCACGCGCGGCCGGAAGGCGCGAATGTAGCCGGCCACCAGCGACCGCGTCTCCTGCGTGTTCACCAGCCCCGCGTCCGGCAGCCCGGCGTTGCGCCGCGCGACGACGCCCAGGACCTTCGCCGCCGCGTCCGCCTCCTGGCCGCGCAGCTGGGCGCTCCCGTCCGTCCCCCGCTCGCCCATCGTCAGGTCGAGGATCCCCGTGCGGTGGCCCTGCGACGCGGCGCGCGCCATGGTCCCGCCCACCAGCAGCTCCACGTCGTCGCGGTGCGCGGCGATGGCCAGCAGGTCCACCGGCGGCGCCAGCGGCTCATTCTGCTCCGTCACTTCATCCCCCAAACGAAAGATCCGCCGGCGGGGCGGATGCGAGCGGCGAAAACAAAACACGGGCGCGGCCAAAATGCCGGGCCCCCGCCCGCCGCGCAATCGTGTGGGGAAGGCAAGGGCCCGGGACCAGCCGTCAGCAGCTCCAGTAGATGGCGTTCACCGAGGCGGTCGATCCGTTCACGTAGTAGACCTTGCCGGCGCCGTCCAGCGCCAGGCCGCCCGAGACGTGCGTGCCGGCGCCGTTCAGCCCCGTCCACTGCCACTGCGACCCGTCCCACCAGATCGCGTTCAGGTCACCGTTCGAGCGGCGGTAGAACACGTGGTTGTTGGGGCCGGCCAGGATGTCGTCGGTGGCGTTGCCGCCGGCGTCGTTCAGCCCCGTCCACTGCCACCCCGAGCCGGCCCAGTAGATCGCGTTCAGGTTTCCGTTGCTGCGGCGGTAGAAGACCTTTCCGGAGGCGTCGACCGTCAGGTTGCCGGTGGCGTTGGACCCGGCGTGGCTCAGCTCGGTCCACTGCCACTGCGATCCGCCCCACCAGATGGCGTTCAGGTCGCCATTGCTGCGCACGTAGTAGATCTTGTCCTGGGCGTCGGTGGCCAGCCCGCCCAGCGCCACGTTTCCGCCGGCACCGCTCAGGTCCGTCCACTGCCACGACGAGCCGCTCCAGTAGAGCGCGTTCAGCCGCGGCGTGGCGCCCGAGCGGCGGTATACGATCTTGCCCGCCACGTCCACCACGGGATCGCCGGACACCTGGAGCGACGAGCCGCCCAGGCTGACCTGCACCCATTGGCTCCCCGTCCACTTTACCCCGTCGAGCCCGCCGCTGCTGGTGCGGTACACCACCATGTCCGAGCCGACCGCCACCGGGTTTCCCGCCACGTTCGACGGGGTGACGCCCAGGCTCAGCGTCTGCCAGGACGATCCGTTCCAGGCGATCGCCCCCAGGCCGCCGAAGATGGTGCGAAAGAACACGCGGCCGGCGGCGTCCACCGCGGGCCGGCCGTCGGCCCCGCCGCCGGCCCCGTTCAGGTTGGTCCACTGCCAGGTGCACCGGTTGGACAACACGGCGGTGGCACCCGCGACGGTGTGCGCGCCCTGCGGCGTGGCTGTGCCGGTCGCGGAGGCGTTCGCAGGGCGGTTGCCCGGCGTTTGCGCGGCCGGGGAAGAGGCCCAGGCCAGCGTGGCGAGGAGTGCGGCGGCCACCGCGCGAGACATTGGAAGATGGGAGAGGGAACGATACATGAAATGTCTCCGGATAAGGCGGGATGGGATCTCGAGGATGGGGCCCCGCCATCTCTCGGTGGCCCCCGGAGTCATGCTCGGCCGGCCGCGGATGCGGCGGTGTTTCGTTGCGGATCGAGGGAAGATCGAGGTGCCGCCGTGACGCGAGATCGGATCGGAGCCCCCGCCGACGTCACGCCGGGGGCGTTGCTACTGTTCGTGGACCGGTGCGGGAGGGCAGAGAAGGGTCGTGTTCGGCATCAAGTGGGTAGCAAAATGCCGGGCCCCCGCCCGCCGCGCAACGATCGCGCGGCCAAGACAGGGGCCCGATGCAGTTCCGTACTTCCGTACTTCCGTACTACTCGTACCGCAGCGCCACTACCGGGTCCAGCCGCGACGCCTTGAACGCGGGGTAGATGCCGAACACCACGCCGGTGAGCACGGCCACGCCCAGCGCGGCGGCCACCGACCAGAGCGGAACCTCGGCCGGCACCGGCGTGACCGCCCGCAGCAGGAGCGCGCCGCCGGTGCCGAAGATCAGCCCGCAGCTCGATCCCACGAAGGTCACCGTCACCGCCTCGACCAGGAACTGCCAGAGGATCTCGAAGCGCCGCGCCCCCAGCGCCTTGCGCACCCCGATCTCGCGGGTGCGCTCGGTCACCGAGATCATCATGATCCCCACCACCCCCACGCCGCCCACGATCAGGCCGATGGAGGAAAGGACGAACATCACGATGTAGATGACGTTCATGATCCCGTTCACCATGTCGGCGAACGCCTCCTGCCGCACCAGCGCGAAGTTGTCCTCGGCGCCCGGCTTCAGGCGCCGCAGCGTGCGCAGCGTGAGCGTGGTCTCGTCCATGGCCTGCGCCTGCGTGTAGCCGGGCTGGGGAACCATCCACAGCTCCAGGAAGTCGTCGTCCATCGACAGGTACTTCAGCGCCGCGCGCGAGGGGATCGACGTCCAGATGGGCTTGCCGCTGGAGAACAGGTTGGGCGAGGGGCGGTACACCCCCACCACCTGGAACTCGTTGCCGCCCAGCCGGAAGGAGCGCCCTACCGCGGGGCGCCCCTCGCCGAAGGCGCGCGTGGCCAGCTCCTCGGTGATCACCGCCACCGGCCGCGCCGACGCCTCGTCCACGGGCAGGAAGTTGCGCCCCTCGATGAAGTCGCCGCGCATGTAGGTGGGCCACTCGGGCCCGATCCCCTCCACCTGCACCCCGGCCAGCTCCTTGGCGCCCGCCTTCACGTCGGCCTGGCCGGAGACGTGCACGGTCACGCTCTGCAGCGAGGGAAGGTCGGCCAGCACCCTGGCCTCGGCGGGGGTGATCCTGGGCTTTCCCTCCCATGGCGGCTTGCCGGGGCCGCTCACGCGCACCTGCGTCTGGTCGAAGCGGGTGACCACGAAGTTCTGCGGGCCGATGGCCTCGAGGTCGGCGTTGATCCCGCCCTTCACCCCGGCGATCACCGCGCCCATCCCCGTCACCGTGGCCACGCCGATCCCGATCCCGAGAATCGTGAGGAACGCCCGCACCTTGTCGGCGCGGAGCTGCTCCAGCGCGATCTGGACGCCCTCGAAGGTCGATTGCAGGTTCACGGCGCTACTCCGCCCGCAGGGCCACGATGGGGTCCAGCCTGGCCGCGCGCCACGCGGGGTACACCCCCGAGACCACGCCCACGCCGACCCCGAGGGCCACGGCGAGGACCACCGACCAGGTGGCCACGTGCGCCGGCATGGGCGAGAGCGCCGTGATCAGGTACGCCAGCCCCACGCCCAGGCCGATCCCCAGCACCGCGCCCAGCCCCGAGAGGGTGGACGACTCGAAGAGGAACTGCAGGAGAACGTCGGAGCGGCGCGCGCCCATCGACTTGCGGATCCCGATCTCCCGCGTCCGTTCGGTCACCGAGACCAGCATGATGTTCATGATCACCACCGCGCCCACCACCAGCGAGATCCCCACCAGAAGGGGGAGGGCCAGGAGGAGGACGTTGCGGATCTTGTCCCAGAAGCCCAGCGAGTCGTCGGCCGTCTCCAGCTCGAAGTCGTCGGCCTGGTCGGGGCGGAGGTGGTGGCGGATGCGCATCCAGCTCTCGATCTCGGCCTTCGCGGCGCCGATCAGCTTGCTGTCGGGGACCTTGAAGGTGATCTCCTGCACCACGCCCTTGCGCCCGCCGTTCACGTACCCGTCCAGCTCGGAGCGGATGGGGGCGATGGCCACGTTGTCGAGCGACATCCCGAAGAGCTTTCCCTGCTTCTCCAGCACCCCGATCACGCGGTAGGGAAAGCCGTTCATGCGAATCTCCTGCCCGATGGGGTTGCGCCCTTCGAACAGGGTGCTCGCCACGTCGCGCCCGATGACCACCACGGGAAGGCCGCGGTCCGCCTCGTTGCGCGAGTAGGCGCGGCCGTCCTCCATCTGCATGTCGCGGATCTGGAAGTAGCTGGCGGTGGCCCCGGTGATCCACACGTTCTCCACCGCCTTGCCGCGCGGGCCGCCCACCTTGCCGATGGTGACCGTGGAGAGCGCCACCGTTCCCGGCGTCTCCATCCGCCCCTCCAGGTACCCGGCGTCGTCGAAGGTCAGCCGCGGGCGGCGCGCCCAGGTGCGCCACATTCCCTCGTCGGCGTCGGTGACGACGGAGGGGCGGCGGCGGAGCGTGACGGTGTTGAAGCCGTAGACCGTGCCCTTGAACTGCTTCTCGACGTAGTGGTCCATCCCCTCGATGAGGGTGATGACGGCGATGAGGAAGGTGACGCCGACGACGGTGCCCAGCACGGTGAAGAACCCGCGCAGCTTGTGCGCGCGGATGGCCTCCAGCGCCATCCGCGCCGCCTCGAAGGTCCTCATCGGTGGCTCACGCCCCCGCCAGCACCGGCGCCTCGACCACCCGGCGCGGGCGCGGCTGCGGCTGGTCGCTCTCGATCTTCCCGTCGCGCAGCGTGACCACGCGGTCGGCGTGCGCGGCGATGTCGGGCTCGTGGGTGACCATGATGATCGTCTGCCCCTCGCGGTGCAGACGCTCGAACAGGTTCATGATCTCCTCGCTGGTGCGCGAGTCCAGGTTTCCCGTGGGCTCGTCGGCCAGGATGATGGACGGCCGCGTGACCAGCGCGCGGGCGATGGCCACGCGCTGGCGCTGCCCGCCGGAAAGCTCGTTGGGGCGGTGGTCCACCCGGTCGCCCAGCTCCACCGCCTGCAGCGCCTCGAGCGCGCGGCGCTTGCGGTCCTTGCCGCCGACGCCGCCGTAGACCAGCGGGAGCTCCACGTTCTCCAGCGCGGTGCTGCGGGTGAGAAGGTTGCAGGTCTGGAAGACGAAGCCGATCTCCTGGTTGCGCACCCGGGCCAGCTCGTCGTCGTCCATCCCCGCCACGTGGTTCCCGTTCAGGATGTACTCGCCCGCGGTGGGCGAGTCCAGGCACCCGATCAGGTTCATGAAGGTGCTCTTCCCCGACCCCGACGGCCCCATGATGGCCACGTATTCGTTGCGGTGGATGACCAGGTCCACCCCGCGCAGCGCGCGCACCGTCTCGGCGCCCATCTGGTAGTGCTTCTCCAGGCCGCGCACGTCGATCAGCGCGGCGCCGCCGGCGCCGGAGCTCATCGCCTGCCGCCCTTTGCCTGCCCGCGATTGGCCGCCGGGGCGGGGGGAACGCGCACCGCGTCGCCGCCCTCCAGGTCGCGCACCGCCTGGAAGGTGCCGGCCACGATGGTCTCGCCGCCCCGCAGCCCCTTCGTGACCTCGAAGTACTCGCCGCCCGTGATCCCCACGGTCACCGGGGTCCACACGGCCTTGCCGCCCCGGATCACGAACACGCCCTGCACCTCGTCCTGCACGCGCGGACGGTCGGTCTTCGGCTGCTGCGGGGCCGCGTCGCCGCCCTCCTCGCCCTTCTCGCCGCCGGACTTGAACTTCTTCCCCTCGTGGTCGCGCACGGTCAGCGCGATGATGGGCACCGACAGCGCCTGCCGGCGGGTGTCGGTGACGATCTCGGCGGTGGCCGACAGGTCGGGGCGCAGCTCGGCGGGCGGGTGGTCGAGGGTGATGACCACCTCGTAGTCCACCGCCTGCTGGTCGCCGCCCGCCTGCGCCCCCGCCACCTGCACCGCGCTGTTGCCGATGCGCGTGACCCTGCCGGTGAACGACCGGTCGGGGAAGGCGTCGATGCGCAGCGTGGTGCTGTCGCCCACCTGGATCCCGGGGACGTCGGTCTCGTCGACCTTCACCTTGGCCTCCATGGCCGACGGGTCGGCGATGGTCAGCAGGAGCGAGCCCGGGTTGTTCATGGTGCCGATGATGGCGGTCTCGCCCTCGTGGATGTTCAGGCGCACCACGCGGCCGCTCATGGGGGCCACGATGGTGGTTTTGCGCAGGTTGTCGCGCGCCTGCGCCAGCAGCGCCTCGGCCTGGTTCACCGCGAAGCGGGCGGCCTGCAGCTCGGCCTGCGCCACCTGCGCCTGGGTGCGCGCGTTGTCGACCTCCTGCGCGCTCACCAGGTCGCGCCCCTGCGCCAGCTGCTCGGCGCGGCGCGCGTCGGACTGCGCCTTCAGCAGCTGGGCGCGGGCCTGCGCCTCGCGGGCGCGGTTCTGCGAAACGCCCGCCTGGGCCTGCTGCACCGACGCCTCGTACTGGCTGGGGTCGATGCGCAGGAGCAGGTCGCCGCGGTTCACCCACTGCCCCTCCTCGAGGGGAAGCTGGATCACACGCCCCGACACGTCGGCCGAGATGTCGACCTTGCGCTTGGGCTGGATCTTTCCGCTGGCGGTGACGGTGGCCACCAGGTCGCGGCGCGCCACCGTCTCGGAGCGCACCTCGCGCCCCGCGCTCTTCCCCCGCCCGTTCACCGCCACGGCCCCCAGCCCGCCCACGGCCACCACCACGCCCACGGCGATGAGGATCTTCTTCATCTTGGTCACCGGCTTCAGGATCCGGGCTGGCGCAGCGGGCGGCCCACCAGGGCCTCGAGGGCGGCCAGCGACTTGTGGTAGTTGTACACGGCGTCGATGCGCGCCTGCTCGGCCTGCGACAGCGAGGTCTGCGCGTCGGTGACCTCCACCGAGCTGGCCACGCCGAAGCGGAAGCGCTCCTGCGCCAGGCGCAGCTCCTCGGTGGCGCGGTCGACCACCTGGTCCTGCAGCTGCGCGGTGCGGAAGGCGGTCTGCGTGGCCAGCAGCGCGGCGCCCAGGTCGGCGCGCAGCCGCAGCTCGGTGGAGCGCACGGCCAGGTCGGCGTCCTCGGCCTGCACCCGCGCCTCTTCCACCTGCCGCTCGCGCTGGTAGCCGTTGAACAGCGGCAGCGACAGCGCCAGCGAGGCCTGCAGCGGCTGCGTCTTGAAGCCGAAGGGGAAGGTGGGGTTCTGCGCGCGCACGCCGCTGCGCACGGCGTTGGCCACCGCCGGGTTGCTGACGTCGTACTTGCTGCAGTCCAGCTGCCCCGCGCCGATCAGCGCGCCCAGCTGGTTGTTGTAGTTGCACGACTCGAACTGCCCCTGCTTGATGCTGAGCTCCTGCTCGTAGAACGAGCTGAGGTCGCTGGCAGAGTACACCGAGCCGCGGTACCCCACGCTCATGCTGAGCGAGGGCAGGTACTGGGTGCGCGCGGCGCGGACGCCGGTGCGCGCGGCCTGCGCGGTGGCGCGCGCCGACAGCAGGTTGGGGTTCCCCGCCAGCGCCATCGCCTCCAGCTCGTCCACCGTCCACCTGGGCTCGAAGAGGCCGAAGGTGCTGGACAGCCGGGTGTCGGCGGGAAGCTCGCGCCCCATCACCTGGCCCAGGCGCAGGAGCGCGGTCTGGTAGTCGTTGCGGCGCTGCACCAGCGCCACCTCGGCCTGCCCGCGCTGCACCTCGGCGCGGCGCAGGTCCAGCGGGGTGCCGGCGCCCACGTCCAGCCGCGCGCGGGCCAGCCGCTCGTGCTCCTGGGTGCGTCCCAGCTCGCGCTCGGCCTGCTGCGCCTGCTCCCACGCCTGCAGGGTGGCCAGGTAGTTCTGGCGCACGGTGCTCACCAGGTTGGCCTCGTAGCCGGTCACCCGCTGCTGCGTGGCGCGCTCCTGCGCGCGGGCCACCCGCGGCTGCATGAGCTTGGCGCCCGAGAGCGAGTAGTTCAGGTCCAGCGAGTAGAACGACGAGTAGTACGCCGGCGAGGTCTGGCGCAGCTGCACCGACCCCACGCGCTGCTCGCCCGGGGCGGTGTAGCCCAGCCCGCCCGACACGCTGGCCGAGGGAAGGAAGTCCAGCCGGCTCTCGCGCACGGCGGCGCGGGCGCTCCGGGTGTCGTTCTTCTGCTGCAGCAGGTCGGGGTTGTTCTCCTGCGCGCTGGCCACCGCCTGCTCCATGCTGAGCGGCGGGCCCGCGGGCTGCGCCTGCACGGGGGGCGGGGGCGGCGGCGTGGGCTGCGCGCGGGGCGTGGTCTGCTGCGCCGCGGCGGGGGCCACGGCAAGGGCCAGGGCAAGGGCGGCCGACGCGGCCGCGCTGCGGGGGTTCATGCTGGTCATGGTCGGAAGTTCGTCGGGTGCGCGGGACGGGGGCGGGCCTCGTACCGTCGAGGCCGTGGTACGGGACCGCCCGCTGAAAGTTTCAGAGAGCTCCGGCTGCCGGGCCGCGGCCGCGCGGCGCCGGGGTGAAGCGCCGCGAGCCGCGAACGCGGGAGCGCGAACGCGTGGTGGGCTCTCTTCGGGACACTTGGCTGAGAGCGGGAACGAGGTGTTCCGCTCCTGGGAGGATGGAAATGTAACCATGCCGGGCCGCGCTGTAAACGCACGGCGGGAAAGGAGAAGGGTGAACGGCGGCGAAACCCGGCTCCCCTGCCGGAACGGGCGGGCGCCGGCGGGGCGCGTGGGCCCCGCCGGCGCCCGCAGCGCCTTTTGGTGCCTTAAATCAGCGCGGCAGCTCGGTGCGCACCGCCGAGTACTGGCGCGCGGGGATGTCCACGCGGATCACGCGGTTCAGCGCGTCGACCCACACGTCGGCCTGGGGGCCGCCGCGGGGCTGGACGACCAGGTGGAAGAGGCGCGCGCTTCCGCCGGCCACCTGCACCGTCTCTTCGCCGCGGTCGGTCACGGCGGCGATCATCTGCCGGCTCTCGCGGGGGATGATGACGGGCACGGTGCCCGAGTGCAGGCGCTGCGCGAGGAAGTAGTAGTGGTGCGCCACCGCGTCGTCGAGCACCACGGCGCCGGCGGTGGCCACGTACTCGCGCAGCTGCTCGCCCGCGGCGGTCACGATGCGCGCGCTCACCCGCCCCGAGCCGATGTTCCCCACGATCCGCTGGGGCGAGTCGCCGCTCACGTCCACCTGGTACTGCGCGGGGTTCATGGCCACGCCCTGCCCGCGCAGCCGCGGCGCCAGGCGCAGCGCGCCGCTGTTCAGGCGCAGGTCCACCGTGCCCGTGGCCAGCGTGACCGCCGCTCCGCCGCTCCCCGACTGGGTGATGGAAAAGGTCTCGGTGCCCACCTCGCGCCCCTCCACCGACACGCGGAAGGTGCCCGCGTCCACGGCGGTACCCTGCGCGGACAGCGGCCTGGCGGCGAGGGCGGACAGGGCAAGAAGGGCGGGGAAGATGAGGGTCTTCGTCATCGGCGGCTTTCCGGGCCCGCGGGGTCGATCGCGGACCGCATCGGGCGTTTGTGTGCGAAGTCGTACACTCGCAACCGGGTGCGGGGTCCGATGCAAGGGGGATTCCGGGGCGGGGGAGTGCGGGAGTGCGGGAGTGCGTGAGTGCGTTGGATATTCGCACGAGCGCGGCACCCGCACGAAAGCAGGCGCACTTCCGCACTCACGCACTTCCGCACTTCGGTTGCGTGAGGGATGCGCGCCCGGAGGGCCGGGAACCCGGCGGGGCGGCCGCGACGCTATTCGTACTGAGAGACGAAGGTGCGGGCGCGACGAATCCGCCGGGGGCCCGGCGCCGTTGGCAACAGTTGTATCGTTGCCTACGGCGCGCGCAGCCCGGTCTGGCGCCTCGGCGCCAGACACGCCCAAAAACCGCGGTTCCAGCATCGCCGGAACCGCGGTAGGGGCAAAGTACGAAAGTACGGACAGTACGGCAGTACGGGACGATCGCCGTCAGGTGAGGAAGGTCTCCAGGAAGCGGGCGCGCGACTGGTGGCGCAGGCGCAGGAGCGCCTTTTCCTTGATCTGCCGCACGCGCTCGCGGGTGATGCCGAAGCTCTCGCCGATCTGCTCCAGCGTCATGGGCTCGGTGTCGCCCAGCCCGAAGTACAGGCGCAGCACCTTGGCCTCGCGCTCGCTGAGCGTGCCCAGCGCGTCCTCGATGGTGCGCTTCAGCGCGTGCTCGTAGACGTCGTCGTCGGGGCCGGGAGAGAACTGGTCGGAAAGGTAGTCCAGCAGCTGCCCGTCTTCGCCGGGGACCAGCGGCGCGTCGAGCGAGAGGTACACCTGGCTCATGGCCAGCGCGTGGCTGATCTCGTCCTCGGGCACCTCGAGCTCCACCGCGATCTCCTGCAGCGTGGGCTCGCGCCCCAGCTCCTGCGTCATGGCGCTCGACCGGCGGCCGATGCGGTGCACCGCCCCCGCGCGGGAAAGGGGAACGCGCACGATGCGGCTCTGCTCGGCCAGCGCCTGCAGGATGGCCTGGCGGATCCACCACACGGCGTAGGAGATGAACTTGATCCCCTTGGTCTCGTCGAACTTCCGCGCCGCGCGGATCAGGCCGATGTTCCCCTCGTTGATGAGGTCGGCCAGCGACACGCCCTGGTTCTGGTACTTCTTGGCCACCGCCACCACGAACCGCAGGTTGGAGCGCACCAGCGCCTCCAGCGCCTCGCCGTCGCTCTCGCGGATGCGGCGCGCCAGGCGCGCCTCCTCGTCGCGGTCGATGAGCGGGTACGCGCTGATCTCGCGGAGGTACTGGTCCAGCGACTCGGATTCGGCTGCGATCTTCTTGGCGGGGCTGAACGACATGGGCGGGCTCCGGTTCAGCGGAATGCGGGAAACCGCGTGGCGCGGCTGGGTCCGGATATCGGTGCGGGACGTGCCTTGGGGTGCGGCCTGGGCGCGGAAGCGGCTCGGATCGGACGACCGCGCGGGTTCGAAGGAAGAGGAGGGAAACGGGTCCTTCGACGGGGGCCACGGCTGGAGTATGACAGGGCGCCCACGGGGTGTCAACCCCCCTCCGGATGTTTTATCCGGACCGCGCCGAAGCGGCCGGGCGTGTGGACGGATACTCGCTATCCGCCTGTCATTGAAAGATTTGGCTCCCATCCTCCCGCCGGCGTGTTTCCCCGGGTGTTCCGTCCACCCGCGCGGAGCGGTGCCCGGAAGCGATTCACCCGGCCTGCCGCGCGGGGCGGAGGCCGGGTGAAAGGGGACGGACGATGCGGGCGATGGCTCAGTGCACCAGCTCACCGATGCGGCCCCAGCGCACCCCGGTGAGCCAGTCGAAGTTGCGGGTGATGTCGTGCTGGAACGAGTAGTACACGAACATCGGCCGGCCCTTGATGGCCTCGGCGTCCACGAAGCCCCAGAAGCGCGAGTCCTCGGAGTTGTCGCGGTTGTCGCCCAGTGCGAAGTACTTGCCGGCGGGCACCACGATGGGGCCCCAGGTGTCGCGCGTGGGGTGGTAGTCGCTCCAGTGCGCCGGCGGGTTCACCAGGTAGCGGTACTGCCAGAGCATCTCCTCGCTCTGCGGGTCGGTGAGCGGGTCGGTGTGGCGCGCGAAGGGCTCGCTCTGCGCGCGCCCGTTGCGCAGCAGCACCTTGTCGCGCATCTCCAGCGTGTCGCCGGGAACGCCCACGATGCGCTTCACGTAGTTCTTGTGCGGGTCGTGCGGCGGCAGGAACACGATGACGTCGCCGCGCCGGGGCTCGCTGAATTTGGGGAGATGGGCGTGCGTGTAGGGGATCTCGGCGCCGTACACGGCCTTGTTCACCAGCAGGAAGTCGCCCACCAGCAGCGTGCCCTCCATGCTTCCCGTGGGGATCTTGAAGGCCTCGAAGGCGAAGGTGCGGATGACCAGGAAGAGGAGGATGGCCGTGCTGATGGCCTTGGTCCACTCCCACATCCACCGCCCGGTGGACATGGACCCGCGCGACTCGTCGGCGGTCTTGCGGCGCTCGCTGTCCACGCGCTCGGCCGAAAGGCGGAGGCGGCGCTCGGGGTACACCGGCGCGGGGGCCGGGGCGTCCGGCGTGGCGGTCTGCGGGTCGTCCATCCGTGGGCTGCGCGTTGGGTGTAGAGCGTTGCGGTGCGCGGATTTGCGAGCGCCCAGGTGCGATACACGCAAGGGAAGCGCCCGTTCCGGGACAGGGAGGGGAAGTCCTGAGTCCTAAGTCCTAAGTGCCAAGTGCCAAGTGCTAAGTGCCTCGAGCCTGCGCGCAAAGGCTCGTGCGGCGAGTGGTGGGATATGAGCCGCGAGGTGCCGGTCGGGGCACGTGAGTGAAAGATGATGGAGCGGCGGCGTTTGCGGTAGCGGGGGAGCGGACGCGCCGGGATGGGCGAGGCATTCTTGTGCCGCGCGGCTGAGGTGCGGGGGCGAGCGCGGTGCCCGCCGACGGGCCCTCTCCCCGCGCCTTGGAGCGCTCGCCCTCTCCCGTACCGGGCGAGGGTGGGGCATCGGTGTGGCCTGCGACCGGTCGTGCGGGGGATGGCCGGGTGTGCCGGGGCGAGAGGGCATCATCTCCGCGCATGAACGCGAAAGTGCGCGAGCGCCAACGCACTCACGCACTTCCGCACTCACGCACTCACGCACTCACGCACTTCCGTTTCGTACTTCCGTACTCTCGTACTTCCGCACTCCAGATCAGTACGGCGACGCCTCGTAGTTGTCGATCTGCGCGCGCTGCAGCTTTCCGCTGTAGTCCACGTAGCAGACCTTGGTCTCCGAGTAGAACTCGTACACTTCCCAGCCGCCCTCGCGGTGGCCGTTGCCGGTCTGCTTCACGCCGCCGAAGGGGAGGTGCGCCTCGGCGCCGATGGTGGGCGCGTTCACGTAGGTGATGCCGTTGTCCAGGTCCTGGAACGCGCGGAACGACAGGTTCACGTCGCGCGTGTACAGCGAGCTGCTCAGGCCGTACTTCACCTCGTTGTTGATGCGGAACGCCTCGTCGGCGTCCTTGAAGCGGATCACCGACAGCACCGGCCCGAAGATCTCCTCGGTGGCCATCCGCGACCCCGCCTGGATATCGGTGAAGATGGTCGGCTGGAAGAAGAAGCCGTCGTCCAGCCCGTCGCCCGTGGCACGCTCGCCGCCCAGGACGCAGGTGCCCTCCTGCTTCCCGATCTCCACGTACTTCTGCACCTTCTCCAGCGCGCGGGCGTTGATCAGCGGGCCCACCTCCACGCCGTCGTCGTTGCCGTAGCCCAGCTTCAGCTTGCGCGCGCCCTCGCTCAGGCGCTCCACGAACTCGTCGTGGATCTCGTCCTGCAGCAGGAGGCGGCTGGTGGCGGTGCAGCGCTGGCCGGTGGTGCCGAACGCGCCCCACAGCACGCCGTTCAGCGCCAGGTCCATGTCGGCGTCGGCCATCACGATCTGCGCGTTCTTGCCGCCCATCTCCAGCGACAGCCGCTTGTGCATCTCGCCGCAGGTGCGGCCGATGGTCTTCCCCGTCTCGGTCGACCCCGTGAACGAGATCACCGGGATGTCGGGGTGGCGGACGATGTGCTCGCCCACCTCGGCGCCGTAGCCGTGCACCAGGTTCACCACGCCCTTGGGGATCCCCGCCTCTTCCAGGATCTCGACGAGAAGGCTCACGGTGTGCGGCACGTCCTCGCCCGGCTTGATGACCACGCTGTTTCCGCAGAGCAGCGCCGGGAACATCTTCCAGGTGGGGATGGCGAGCGGGAAGTTGAAGGGGGTGATGAGCCCCGCCACGCCGATGGGCCGGCGCACGCTCATCGCCCACTTGCTGCGCAGCTCGCTGGGCACCGTGCGGCCGAAGAGCTGGCGGCCGTACGTGGCGGCGTAGTAGGCGGTGTCGATCCCCTCCTGCACGTCGCCCTTGGTTTCCGCCCACACCTTGCCCATCTCGCGGGTGGCGGCGCGGGCGATGTCGTCCTTGCGCTCCACCAGCAGGTCGCCCACGGTCTTCAGGATCGCGCCGCGCTCGGGCGCGGGGGTCAGGCGCCAGCCGTCGAACGCGGCTTTCGCGGCCTTCGCGGCGCGGTCCACGTCTTCCTTGCCGGAGCGCGGCCACATCCCAATCAGGTCGCTCTGGCGCGCGGGGTTGCGGTTCTCGAAGTACTGCCCGGTAGACGGCTCCACCCACTCGCCGCCGATGAAGTTCTTGAACGTATCGGCCATCGCTCCGTGCGCGTTTTAGAGGGTTGCAGGACGGGGTCGGGAAAGGCGCGCAATCTACAAGGACGGGGAAGGGGGCGCGAGTCGCCGCGCACATCCGTGAGCGAATGACGACGATTTCTGCACGGGAGATGTCGATTTCTCTGCGGATCGGGGCGCGGGTGGTGAACGCGCGCGGCGTCCTCCATCTTCTCCCGGTCCCGAACTTCTGGAGATGCGGTGGGAGATGCGATGAACGCGCGTGACCGGTATCGCGGCAGCCTGATCGGCCTGGCGGCGGGAGATGCGGTGGGGACGACGGTCGAGTTCAGTCCGCCCGGCACCTTCCCGCCGGTCGAGGACATGACCGGCGGCGGCCCCTTTGATCTCCGGCCGGGCGAGTGGACGGACGACACCTCGATGGCGCTGTGCCTGGCGGAGAGCCTGGTGGAGCGGCAGGCGTTCGATCCGCGCGACCAGCTCGCACGCTACCTCCGCTGGTACCGCGAGGGATACCTGAGCAGCACCGGCGCCTGCTTCGACATCGGCATCACGGTGCGCGGCGCGCTGGATCGGTTCGCGGCGAGCGGCGAGCCGTGGTGCGGCTCCACCGATCCGAAGACGGCGGGGAACGGCTCGCTGATGCGGCTCGCGCCGGTGCCGCTCTTCTTCGCGGCGGACCCCGCGGAGGCCATCGAGCGCTCGGGCGACAGCTCGCGGACGACGCACGGGGCGCGCGCGGCGGTGGACGCCTGCCGGTACTTCGGCGGGCTGCTGGTGGGCGCCGTGGCCGGCGCGGGAAAGGACGAGCTGCTGGGGGAGATGTACTCGCCGGTGCCGGGCGGCTGGAGCGCGCGCCCGCTCTGCCCGGAGATCGAGGAGGTGGCGCGCGGCTCGTTCCGCGTCAAGGCGCCGCCGGAGATCGTCGGCTCGGGCTACGTGGTGCGTTCGATGGAGGCGGCGCTCTGGGCCTTCGCGACGACGGATTCGTTCCGCGAGGGATGCCTGCGCGCCACGAACCTGGGCAACGACGCCGACACCACCGCCGCCATCTACGGCCAGCTCGCCGGCGCCTTCTACGGCGTGGATGCGATTCCCGCGGAGTGGCGGTCCCGGCTCGCGCACCGCGCCCTGATCGAACGCCTCGCCGACGCCCTGTACGAACACGCGGCCAGGTGATGCCGATCTAAACATCAAGCGGAGACGCGGCGGATCGCACCGAAACTCTCCGCGTCTCCGCGCCTCCGCTGCATCATCTCCCGGCCGCGCCTCCTACCAGTGGCCGGATTCGCCCAGGTAGCCGGACACGCCGCGGGCGACCGCGGCGCCGATGGCGTCCTGCGCGCCGGCATCGTGCAGCCGCGCCGCGCCGGCCGGGTGCGCGAGCGAGCCGGCCTCGACCAGGCACGCCGCCGTCCCCGCGCCCTGCACGCCGGGGCGCAGCAGCGCCAGGTCGCCCGCGCGCACCGGCACCGGCGCGCCGTCCACCCGCGCCAGCTCGCCGGAGATGCGCTGCGCCAGCCGCCGCGACGCCGGGTCCGCCGCGCCCTCGGGGCCGCCGTACACCCACACCTCGGGCCCCGGCCGGTCCGCGCGCCCGGTGTTGGCGTGGATGGACACGAACACCGGCGCCGCCGCCTCGCGCGCCTGCCGCGCCCGCGCGCCCAGCGGCACGCCGTAGTCGCCGTCGCGGGTGAGCGCGGCGCCCGCGCCCAGGTGCGCCCGCACCCGCCGCGCGATCCCCAGGTTGATGTCCTTCTCGACGGAAGCGCCGCCGTACGGGCTGCCGTAGACGCCCGCGTACGCCGGCTCTTCCTCCTCCACCCCGCCGTGCCCCGCGTCCACCAGCGCCGCGATCCGCGTGTCGCCGCGCGGCATGGGGAAGTCGCCCACCGGCGGCGCCAGCGACTCGGCCGCCACGATCGCGCGCAGGTCCGGCATCACCCCGATCCTGTCGGTCGCCGGGTTGTGCGAGCGCGTGTTGGTGGACGGGTTGGAGAGGACGGCGCGCATCTTCGCCGGGGTCCACGGGTGCCCCGTCTTCGCCTTCACCATCCCCTGCACCGAGATGGCCGCGCCGGTCACGATGGGGCTGGCCCCCGAGGTGCCGCTGAACGACGGCGTGTAGGTGGTGGTCAGGTTCCCCGTCCACCCGTCGCCCGTGGTGTCGATGTTCTGCCCCCACGCGTAGCAGTTCACCCGGGCGCCGTAGTTGGAGAACGACATCCGGTCGTGCGGCGCGGCGGAGGTGGCCGCGCCCACCATGATCGCCCCCGAGTCGCGGTAGTCGGCGTGCCCGGGCTTGAAGATGAAGCCGTCGGTCGGGTGCCGGAACGCGTCCAGGTCGTTCCCGCCGTTTCCCCCCGCCTCGATCACCGTGATCCCGAACACGGTGGCGATGAAGATGGCCGCCCACACGTCGATGTCGACCTCCACCGGGAGGAAGGTGCTGCCGCCGAGCGTGGTCTGCGCCTCGAGCAGGAGGATGTCGCCCGCGCGCATGTTCACCACGGCGCTGATGATGGCGTCGGAGGTGCTGTAGTTGGTGGCGCTGCGCTTCTGCGACACCACCCGCGCGCGGGCCATGGGGGTGATGCCGATGCAGCCGCGGGTGTTGTCCTGCGCCAGGATCTCGCCCAGCACCGCCGTGCCGTGCCCGAAGTACGCCGAGTTCACGCCGGAGACGAGGGTGATCCCGGCCGCCGACAGGTCTTCGTGGTTCAGCGTCCACCCCTGCTCCAGGTCCACGAAGTTCACCCCCTGCCCGTCGCCGCCGCGCACCGTCCACGCGAAGCGCGCGTCGATCCCGCGCGGGGCGGCGGCCAGGTACCCCTGGTTGGCGGCGCGCGGGTCGTCGTCGGGGTGCAGCGGGGGCGGGGTGGGCGCGCCCTGCAGGTAGGCGCGCTCCACGCCGGGAATGTTCGCGGCCGCGCCGATGGCCTCGTCGGGGCGCGAGCCGGGCGCCAGCCGCATCGTGTAGAAGCTCTGGAGGTCGGGAACCCGCCGCGCGCTGGCCGATTCCGCGCGCCGCGCCTCGCGCACCAGCGACTGCAGCCGCGCCGGCGTGGTGGACGCGAACAATCGCTCCACGGTCGCGCCGGGGAAGCGGTGGCGCAGCGCGTCGGCCTGCTGCGGCGGCGGGGTCGACGGGGTGCCCGTGGCCGCCAGGCTGGCCACCAGGGCGGGAGAGGGGTCGCTGTCGCGGAACTTCACCACCACCCGCGGCTGGTAGCCGGCCGGCAGGTCGGACGGCCGCGGCCGCGTGGGAGCTTCGGGACGGTACATGGCGGGAGCCTCGGGGAGGGGGATGGGACCACGAAATCGCTCCCGCGCCCAAAGGCAAGCTCCCGGCCACCTCGCCAGATCCGGCAAGTGCTTGGGGGATGGAGGTTTAGCCGCCAGCTCCGCATCGCCGCCCCCGCGCCGCGCATGCACGATCGGGCGCGATCCTGCACGCCCGGGCACGCCCGCGGCACCATCGTCCCGGAGGAATGGATATGACCGCGAGCGGAGAAGCAGGGCAGCGGAGGACTCCTCCGCTGCCCTGCTTCCAGGCGTGGGATCACGCCCCGCCGGCCGTTACGGGCAGGCGTACATGTAGCACCCGACCACCGCCGGCTCCTTGTACACATAGTACTCCGGCGACGTCACGCTGGTCCCGGCGGACGACACCGTCACGCGGAGGTAGAACGAGCCCGCCTTCGCGCCCACGAACCGGCTGTACGAACTGGCGGTGCCCACGTTGCTCCAGACGCTGCTCGTCTCCGTCCGGTACTGCCACTGGTAGGTGTACGTGCCGTCGCCCCCGGAGGGGTACGCGTACCAGGTGTAGGTCCCCGCGTCGTACAGCTCGGTCGGCCCGTCCACGCTCACCGACAGGCTGGACGGCGGCGGCGGGGGAGGCGGCGGCGGGGGCGGCGTGCTGCCGAAGAGCGTGTACAGCAGCGCGTTGGGCGACCCCGCGCCCAGGTACGACAGGCGGTAGGTGGTGGCGTTCGACAGGATCACGCTTCCCACCGTGTACGGCGACGCATACGGGTCGCCCTGCAGGTACAGCGCGGCCGCGCCCGCCACGTGCGGCGAGGCCATCGAGGTGCCGTCGATGGTGTTGGTTCCCCCGTACAGCCATGCCGAGGTGATCCCCTCGCCCGGCGCGTACAGGTCCACGCAGCTCCCGTAGTTGCTGAAGTACGACTGCTGGTCGTAGGAGTTGGTGGCGCCCACCGTCAGCGCCGCGGGTGCGCGCGCCGGCGAGTAGTAGCAGGCGTTGTCGCCCCAGTTCCCCGCCGCCACGGCAACGGTCACGCCCGAGGAGACCAGGTTCTGGATGGCGTCGTCCACGGCCTGCATGGCCCCGCCGCCCAGCGACAGGTTTGCCACGGCGGGCGTCGCGTGGTAGTAGCGCACCCAGTCGATCCCCGCGATCACGCCGCTCCAGGTGCCCGAGCCGCCGCAGTCCAGCACGCGCACGGCCACCAGGGTCACGCCCTTCGCCACGCCGTAGTACGAGCCGCCGATGGTGCCCGACACGTGCGTTCCGTGCCCGTTGCAGTCCTGCCCGCTGCCGCCCAGCGCGTCGTACCCCACGTACGCGCGGCCGCCGAAGTCCCAGTGCGAGGTCTCGATTCCCGTGTCGATCACGTACGCGGTCACGCCCGCGCCGGTGGCGGCCCAGGTGTAGCTCCCGTTCAGGGGAAGGTCGCGCTGGTCCACGCGGTCCAGCCCCCAGCTCGAGACCTGCACCACGCCCACGCGCTGGTCCTGCTCCACGTACGCCACGTTGGGGTCGTGGCGCAGCGCCTCGGCCGCAGCGGCCGAAAGCTTTGCCGAGAAACCCTTGATGGCGTGCTGGTACACGTGCTGCACGCTGCCGCCGTGCGCGGCCGCCAGCCGCTTCGCCAGCCCGGGAACGTCGCGCGCCTCGGCCTTGAACACCACCACGTACTGGTCGGGGATCACCTGGCCCGCGCGCATGGCCGCCGCGCTCTGCCCTGCCCGCGCCCCGGCCGGCGGCGCGGTGGGCGCGGTGGTGGTGTCGGAGCAGGCCGCCAACCCGATGGCGAACGTGACGGCTGCAAAGATGTGCCTGCTGCGCCTGAGCATACTCGCCTCCTCCCTTGTACCTCCGGGTGGATCACGATGCCCGGCCCCGTCCCGGAGCGGCGCCACGGGAGCCGGGCGGGAACGGCGGAAGTGCCGTCCCCGGACGCTTCGTCAGGTTCCGAACCGCTCCTCGCGAGGCCTGCCGTCCCGGAAATCCGCGGCGCATTAAGGTGCGTTCGATTGTAAAAAAGCGTTCTTGGCCGCGCAAGCGTTTTCTTCGTAAATCTTTCGTCAAAAGGTATTCACCGGAAAAAACGAGTCTCCCATGGAGCAGCAGGGGTAGCGGAGGAGTTCTCTGCTACCCCTGCTGCCCTGCACGAACCCTTCTGATCCCCTCGCAAACAAAAAGTGCGTGAGCGCCAAACGCACTCACGCACTTCCGCACTCACGCACTTCCGTATCTACAGCCCGAACACCGCGCGCAGATCCCACGGCCCCGGGATGGGCGACGGCGTGGCGGGCTCCAGCACCACCATCCGCCGGTCGGACTTCGAGATGCGCCCGATCACGAACGGCACCGGCTCGTCCTTCACCATCGCACGCCTCCTGGGGTGATTCGGTTGTCCGCCCCGCGCCAGCACGCCCATGCGCCGCACGCGGGCGTGGCGCTGGCGGAAGGTGCGGCGGATTCGCGGCATCGGCTTCAAAAAGTCCTAAGTCCCAAGTGCCAAGTCCCAGGTTTCACCTCGCTGGTCCCACTCAGGACTTGGGACTCAGGACTCAGGACTTCTTTTCAGTATTTCCGAATCACGCCGACCACGATCCCCTGGATCTGCACGCGCTCGGCCGGATAGTACATCGGCTGCATGGTCGGGTTCGCGGGCTGCAGGCGCACCCGGCCGGCGCCCTCGCGGTAGAACTTCTTCACCGTCGCCGCCTCGCCGTCCACCAGGGCCACCACCATCTCGCCGTTGTCGGCGGTCTGGCGCGAGTTCACGATGATGTAGTCGCCGTCGCGGATCTGCTCGTCGATCATCGACTCGCCCTTCACGCGCAGCACGTAGTTGTTCCCCCGGCGAACCATGTCGTGCGGCACCGCGACGGTCTCCTGCTCGGGGTACACCTCCAGCGGCAGGCCGGCCGCGACCGTGCCCAGCAGGGGGATCTCCAGCGCGAGCGAGTTGGGGTCGGTACGCACCACCTCCAGCGAGCGGCTCTTGTTGTAGTTCTTCCGGAGAAAGCCCTTCGTCTCCAGATTTGTGAGATGCTCGTGGACCGTCGCCAGCGACGAGTAGTTGAACGCGTTCGCGATCTCCTCGTAGCTGGGCGAGTAGCCGTAGCTGTCCACGAAGCTCTCGACGTAGTCCAGGATCTGCCGCTGCTTCTTGGTGAGCGCCATTTGCGCGTCTCCGGTCTGCTTCTGGGGTTTGCTTCCGAACAGCTACCGAAGCAAAACATAACCGAAGGTAGACCGAAGCGCAAGGAAAACGTACAAGGCATTGAGCGAAAACATTCTGCACCGCATCGTGGATGTCAAACACGCCGAGGTCCGCGCCCTCCGGGCACGGGCCTCGGAGCTTCGTGAGCGTGCGTCCGCCGCCCCGCCGCCGCGCGGTTTCGCCGCCGCGCTGCGCCGCCCCGGCGAGGTCCGCCTCCTCGCGGAAGTGAAGCGCCGCTCGCCTTCGGCGGGCGAAATCCGGCCCGGCGCGGATCCGGTGGACGTGGCCCGCGCGTACCAGGAGGGCGGCGCGGCGGCGCTCTCGGTCCTCACCGACCGCGACTTCTTCGGCGGCGAGCTGGACTTCCTGGTCCGCGTCCGCGCCGCCGTCGATCTCCCCGTCCTGCGCAAGGACTTCGTGGTCGACCCGCTGCAGCTGTGGGAGGCGCGGGCGGCGGGGGCCGACGGCATCCTCCTCATCGCCCGCATCCTTTCCGACGGCCAGATGGGCGAGCTGCTGGCGCTCGCCGCCGAGCTGGGGATGGACGCGCTGGTCGAGGCGCACACGGCGGAGGAGATGGAGCGCGCGCTCGCGGCCGGATCGACCCTCGTCGGCATCAACAACCGCGACCTCTCCACCTTCGTTACCGACCTGGAGCTCTCCATCTCCCTCGCCCGCGGCGTGGCGGAAGAGGTGACGCTGGTGGCGGAGAGCGGGATCCGCACGGCGGCGGACGAGGACCGGCTGGGCGCGGCGGGCTTCGACGCCATCCTGGTCGGCGAGTCGCTGATGCGGCAGCCGGACCTGCGCGCCGCGGCCGCCGCGCTCGCCGGCCGTCCGAAGACCGCGGAAGGGCGGGGGAGATGACGAGACTCTGGCCGCCCGCCGTGAAGGTGTGCGGGCTCACGCGGCACCAGGACGCCGGGATCGCCGCGGAGGCGGGGGCGCGCTACCTGGGCGTGATCCTCGCGCCGGGGGGGAAGCGGACGGTGACGCCGGAGGCGGCATCCGTTATCTTGGACGGCCTTCCCGCGCAACGAGCCGGCGTGTTCGTGAACGCCACGGCGGACGAGCTCCGCCGCGCCGCCGCGGCCGCGCGCCTGGACGTGCTGCAACTGCATGGCGACGAATCTCCCGAGCTGGCCGCCGCCCTGCGCCGCGAGGGATTCGTCGTCTGGAAGGCGGTGCGGCCGCGCTCGGGGGATGAGTTCGCCGAGGCGGCCGCGCTGTACGCTGGCGCCGTGGACGCGCTGCTGGTGGACGGCTGGAGCCCGGACGCGCGCGGCGGCACGGGGACGGCGTTCCCGTGGGCCGAGGTCGCGGAGCGCATGGCCGCGGTGCCGATGGAGATGGCGATCGTCGCCGCGGGCGGGCTGCGGCCGGAGAACGTGGCCGATGCCGCGGCGATCCTCCGCCCCGACGTGGTGGATGTCAGCTCCGGCGTGGAAAGCGCGCCGGGGGTGAAGGACCACGACGCGGTCCGCGCCTTCATCGCCGCCGTGCGGGGGCTGGCGCAGCGAGCCGGAGCATGATCCGGCGCCGGTCCCGCCTCGCGTGGTTTGCGAGGCTTCCCGCGGTTGTTGCCGCGGCTTCAGCCGCCGGTGCGCGGGGGCGTCGGCCGGATCATGGCGGGTTCGGGCGATGGCGTGAGATGAAATCCGTTTGCACGAAGGAATCATGACGCTGCTGGAAGATCGAGCCGCCGCCGTGGTGGAAGAGGCGGAGCTCACCGGGCGCTTCGGGCCGTTCGGCGGGCGCTTCGTCCCCGAGACGCTGATCGCCGCGCTGGACGAGCTCACCCGCGTGTATGCCGACGCGCGCGCCGACGCCGCCTTCTGGGAAGAGCTGGGCGACCTCTGGCGCGACTTCGTGGGCCGCCCGACTCCGCTCTACCGCGCGCGCCGGCTGGGCGAGGCGTGCGGGGGGATCGACGTCTTCCTGAAGCGCGAGGACCTGAACCACACCGGCGCGCACAAGATCAACAACTCGCTGGGCCAGGTGCTGCTCGCGCGGCGGATGGGGAAGGAGCGCATCATCGCCGAGACGGGCGCCGGCCAGCACGGGGTGGCCACGGCCACGGCGTGCGCGCTCTTCGGCCTGCGCTGCATCGTCTACATGGGCGAGGAGGACGTCCGGCGCCAGGCGCTGAACGTCTACCGGATGAACCTGCTGGGCGCCGAGGTGCGCCCCGTGGCCAGCGGCACGCGCACGCTGAAGGACGCGACCAACGAGGCCATCCGCGACTGGGTGACCAACGTCGCCGACACGCACTACATCATCGGCTCGGTGGTCGGCCCGGACCCGTATCCGCGGATGGTGCGCGACTTCCAGAGCGTCATCGGCCGCGAGACGCGCGAGCAGATTCAGGCCGTCGAGGGCCGCCTTCCCGCCGCCGTGGTCGCGTGCGTGGGAGGGGGATCCAACGCCATCGGCATGTTCCACCCCTTCGTGGGCGACCACGGCGTGGAGCTGATCGGCGTCGAGGCCGCGGGCGAGGGCGTCGACAGCGGACGGCACGCGGCCACGCTGACGCTGGGAAAGCCGGGGGTGCTGCACGGCTGCCTGAGCTACCTGCTGCAGGACGAGCACGGCCAGGTGGCGGCCGCGCACTCCGTCTCCGCCGGTCTGGACTACCCCGGCGTGGGACCCGAGCACTCGTTCCTGAAGGAAAGCGGCCGCGCGCGCTACACCTCGGTGACGGACGCCGAGGCGCTGGACGCCTTCGGCCGGCTGGCGCGGCTGGAGGGGATCATCCCCGCGCTCGAGTCCGCGCACGCCATCGCCTTCCTCCTCCGCGAGGGCGCGGCGTGGCGGGACCGAGGCCCGGTCGTCGTCTGTCTATCGGGACGCGGGGACAAGGACGTGGCACAGGTGGCGGACATGGAGAAGGGAAAAGTGCCCAGTGCCTAGTGCCAAGTGCCCAGTAGGCGATCGGTTCAACTTGGCACTTGGCACTGGGAACTAGGCACTTCGTTCCAAACATTGTGAGACCGCAGATTCCGGGTTAAGCTTTCATCTGCTACGACCTCCGGACTGACCCGCCGCCCCCGATGACCGAAACGGCCACGCACCCCCTGCTGGAGACGCCCGCCGCCGGCCGCCCCGCCGAGCAGGCCGAAGTGCGCGCGCAGGTGCAGGATGCCATGCGCGGGCTGGCCAAGGCGTGGCGCACCTACCTGCTGTACGAGGGGCGCAGCCCCGCGCTGGACCGCATCGTGGACGGGCTGCGCGACACGCTGCGCTCCATCTTCGCCCGTACCCCGTTCTTCACCGTGGCCGTGGAGGAGCGCGAGCTCCTGTTCGACGGCGCGCCCGTGTACCAGGGCGACGACGCCGAGCGCCTGGCGGCCACGCCCGCCGCGATGGGCGGCCCCGCGTCGACCCGCGAGAACCTGGCGTTCACGCTGTACCGCGACGGGCTGCGCGAGCTTTCGTTCCACAAGGGCGTGGAGCGCGAGGAGCTGGACTCGCTGCTCGAGATCCTGGCGCACGTGGTCCGGCTGCGCGGCGAGGACCAGGACGACCTGCTCACCCTGCTCTGGGCCAACGACTGGTACCATCTCCGCTACCGCTACGTGGAGGGGCTGCCGGACGGCGTCGTCGTCCCCACCGCCCGCGCGGAGGAGCCGGTGCCGGTGCAGTACGAGCCGCGCGAGGAGGTGCAGCCCCTCTCCACCGTGTCGCCCGACGACTTCCGCGGCGCGCTGTACTTCCTGGACAGCGAGGAATTGCGGCGGCTGGAGGGCGAGCTGGGGCGGGAGATGCGGCGCGACCTGTGGTCCGACGTGCTGAACGCGCTGTTCGACCGCATCGAGGACGGCGGGGCGCTGAGGCAGGAGCAGATCGTGGGGATCCTGCGCGATCTCCTCCCCATGCTCCTGGGCTCGGGGAAGCTGGACATGGCCGCTCTCGTCCTCGGCGAGCTGGTGAAGATCGCCACCGGCGGCCAGCGGCTTCCCGCGCAGGTGATGCGCGAGCTGCGCACGCTGTTCGAGCAGCTGGCGCAGCCCGCCACGGTGGCCGAGCTGGTGCGCACGGTGGAAGAAGCCGGCGCGGCGGTGAACGAGACCGCGCTGGGCTCGCTCCTCTCCTTCTTCCCCCCCGACGCGCTCGGGCCGCTGCTGAAGGCCGCGGAGACCAGCGCCGTCCCCGCCGTGCGCCGCACCGTGCAGGCCGCCGCCGAGCGCCTGGCGGGCACGGCGCGCGAGCACGTCTCCCGTCTCGTGGCCGAGCACGACCCCGCGGTCGCGGCGGGCGCGGCGCGGCTCATCGGCCGGCTGCGCATCACCACCGCGGCGGGCGACGTCGCGCGGCTGCTGCGCCGTCCCGAGGCGGGAACGCGGCTGGCGGCGGTCGAGGCGCTGCAGGAGCTGCGCTCGCCCACGGCCAGCGAGGCGCTGGAGGGCGCGCTGGAAGATGCGGACGGCAAGGTGCGCGTCGCCGCCGCGCGCGCGCTGGCGGCGCTGCGCTACGCGCCGGCGAAGGCGAAGCTGGAGGCGGCGCTGGACGGGAAGCGGCTGCGCGAGTCGGAATTGACCGAACGCATCGCCTTCTTCGAGGCGTACGGCGGGCTGGCGGGGGCGGACGGGGTGCCGATGCTGGAGAAGATCCTGAACGGAAAGAGCTGGCTGGGGCGCCGCGAATCGCCCGAGATCCGCGCCTGCGCGGCACTGGGGCTGGGGCGCATCCGCCACCCGGCCGCCGAGAAGGCGCTGAACGCCGCCGCGGCCGACGCCGACCCCGTGGTGCGCAGCGCTGTGGGGCGCGCGCTGAAGGCGGTGCGCCAGTGAGCGAGCTGATGACGACGCACCCCGCCGACGCCCCGCGCCACGCGCAGGCGTCGCCCCTGCTGACCGCCGAGGACCGCGACCTCCAGCGGCGCGGGCGCGACCTGGTGTTCGCGCTGGCCGGGGCGCTGCGGGCGCTGCAGCTGTACCCGCTCGAGAACCAGGCGGTGGTCGAGGCGCTCTCCTCCCTCGAGGCGGCCGCGCAGGCGGTGCTGGGGCACGAGGACGAGATCGTGGTGCGCTACGTGGGCGACTTCTTCTTCGTCAACGACGTGCGCCTGCGGCAGGACCTGGCCAGCTACGCCACCTTCGGCCAGGTGGGCCGCGCGCTGGAGCGCCACGGCATCGGGCAGCTGGAGGTGTTCCACGGCGTGGAGCGCGGCGAGTGGACGGCGCTCCTCTCGCTCGTCAACGCCGAGCCGGCCGAGGCGGAGCCCTTCGCCGCCTTCTTCGACCGGCTGGGGCGCACCGCCGTCCTCCACCTGGCCGTCGGCCCGGGGCGCGACGGCGAGCCCGATCCCACGGGCGACAAGGCGCGGCAGATCGCCAAGCGCACCTACGCGCAGACCGTGGCCGTCGCCCGCGACGCCATGACGGGGCTGCGCATCGGCCGCGGCGTGTCCCTGCGCCCGGTGAAGCGCGCGGTGCAGGCCATCGTGGACCAGGTGCTGACCAACGAGGCCTCCATCGTCGGCCTCACCACGCTGCGCGACTACGACGAGTACACCTTCACCCACTCGGTGAACGTCTGCATCTTCTCCGTGGCCCTGGGGAAGAAGCTGGGGTTCGACAAGCACCAGCTGTACGAGCTGGGGCTGGGCGCGCTCCTGCACGACGTGGGGAAGGTGCGGATGCGCATCGAGCTCATCAACAAGGAGGGGCCGCTCACGGCGGACGAGTTCCAGGAGATGCAGCAGCATCCCGCCGAGGGCCTTCTCTCCCTCTTCGAGATGCGCGGCCTGTCGGAGATGCCGCTCCGGGCGATGCTGGTGGCCTACGAGCACCACATGAAGGTGGACCAGACGGGGTACCCGCAGTCCATCCGCCGGCGCGAGCCCACGCTCTTCGGGCGCATCGTGGCGGTGGCCGACGGCTTCGACGCGGCCACCACCAAGCGCAGCTACCAGGCGCAGCCCTGGCCGGCCGACAAGGTGCTGCGCGAGATGCGCGACAACCCCGCGCGCGGCTTCGACCCGCTGGTGGTGAAGGCGTTCATCTCCATGACCGGGATCTACCCGGTGGGCAGCGTGGTCATCCTGGACACCTACGAGCTGGCCGTGGTCGTGCAGGCCAACCCCAACCCCGAGGCGCTGCACCAGCCCATCGTGCGGGTGCTGTTCGACCCGCTGGGGGTGCCCGTCTCGCCTCCGCGCACGCTGGACCTTTCCGAGACCGACGCGTCGGGCAGGCCGCGGCACAGCATCATCAAGACCACGGACCCGGAGCGGTACGGAATCAATGTCGGTGACTACTTCGTCTGAGCGCGCCGGGGTGGCGCGTGCCTTTGCCGCCGCGCGCGCTTCGGGGCGCGCGGCGTTCGTTCCGTACGTCACCGCCGGGCACCCGTCCCCCGCCGGCATGCTCGAGGTGCTGCGGATGCTGGCCGAAGAGGGCGCCGACGTGATCGAGCTGGGCATTCCCTTCAGCGATCCGCTGGCCGACGGGCCCACGGTCCAGAAGTCGTCGTTCGCGGCCATCGAGCAGGGCGCGGACCTGCCGTGGACGCTCTCGATGCTGGCCGAGTTCCGGCGCGAGAGCGACACCCCCGTGGTCCTCTTCACCTATCTCAACCCCGTGATCCACCACGGCCTGAGGCGCTTTCTGTCCGACGCCGCCGGGGCGGGGGCCGACGCCGTGCTGCTGGTCGACCTTCCCGTCGGCGCGGACGCGGGGATCGAGCGGGCGGTGGACGAGAGCGCCCTGGACCTGATCCGCCTGATCGCGCCGACGACCACGCCGGCGCGGGTGAAGGACATCGCCCGGGCGGCGCGCGGATTCATCTACTACGTGTCGCGCGCGGGCGTCACCGGCGCGCAGGCGGACCTGTCCGCGGGGCTGGCGCGCGAGGTGGCCGAGGTGCGCGCGGTGACGGACGTTCCCGTCGCGGTGGGCTTCGGCATCTCCACCCCCGAGCAGGCGGCCGCCGTCGCGCGCATCGCCGACGGCGTGGTCGTCGGCAGCGCGCTGGTGGACGCGCTGGGGCGGGGCGGGGTGGACGCCGCCCGCACGTACGTCCGCTCCCTCCGCGCCGCCATCGACGCCGCGGCCCGGCCCGGCGCCTGACGATCTCACGCGGGAGACGCGGAGAATCCGCCGCTCGCCGAGTTCTCCGCGACTCCGCCGACTTCGTGTGACTTCGAGATCGCCGAGGGGTCTCACGGAGTCCGCGGGAGCCGACGGAGGAGCTCATCGCCCCTCGGTCTTCCGCGCGTCTGGTCCCGGCGGCGCCGCACCCCCAGATTCCCCCCGATACACAGTTCACACCCCGCACGGTTTCCCTTTCTCGGGATGACGGCACTTTCGGACGGTGAGGAGAGGTTTGTCCACGCGCGCTGAGGGCCCGGAGCGGCCGCTGTCGCCGGTGCTGGTGGCGGTGCTGCGCTCGTACGCGCAGGTGCTGATGTGGCTGGGCGCCGCGCTGACGGTCGCGGCGCTGGTGCGCTGGCCTCCCTCGCCCGCCGGCTACGGCGCCGCCGCCGCGGCGATCCTGGCCGTGGCCGCGCTCCGCTGGGGCGCGGTGCCGCTCAGCAAGTTCTCCTACATCACCATGACGGTGGTGCCGGTGGGGGCGCTCACCCTGCTGGGGCACCCCACCGCCGCGCTCCTGGCCGCCGGGCTGGGCACCCTCCTGGGCGACATCGTCCGCGGCAAGCAGGCGCTGGCCTCCGGCATCAACGCCGGCCGCGAGGTCGTCTCGGCCGCCGCGGCCGCCGGCGTCTACGCCGCCATCGCCGCGTGGACGCACGACCCGGCGACGGCGGGCGACGGCGCCGGGCCGCTGGGGATCAACGCCATCCCCGCGCTGGCCTTCTACTTCCTGGCGTACTTCGCCTTCAACCGCGGCCTCTTCTACTTCTCCCTGAGCGCCCGCGGCAAGCTGACCAAGGCGGAGTGGATGGTCATCCTCCGCTACGAGTTCGTCTCCGCCGGGCTGGGCGCCATCGCCACCCTGCTGGTCGCCGCCGCGTTCTGGTACGCGGCCGACGGGTTCGGGTGGCTGCTGATCCTCATCCCCGTGGCCGTGGTTGGAATTCTCGCCCGTGCGCTGATCCTGGAGGCCATCTCCAGCGAGGAGCTGCGCAAGGTGGTGGCGATGGAGGCCGTGATCGCCGCCGGGATGCCGCTGGGCGAGAGCCTGGAGAAGATCGAGCAGCTGGCCGCGCGCCTGGTGGAATGGAGGCGGCTGCACATCTACACCGGC
Source organism: Longimicrobium sp. (assembly GCF_035474595.1). Classification (NCBI taxonomy): domain Bacteria; kingdom Pseudomonadati; phylum Gemmatimonadota; class Longimicrobiia; order Longimicrobiales; family Longimicrobiaceae; genus Longimicrobium; species Longimicrobium sp. The sequence goes on along the minus strand of NZ_DATIND010000119.1, from coordinate 18,689 downwards.
CAGCCGGGGCGGCTCAGCGCCATCTACCCGCCGGTGCGCGGCGACGGCGGCGGGCTGGTGCTGGACGGCCTGCGCGACGCCGCGCTCCGCAGCGAGGGCCCCGTGGTCGTGGAGGACGCGCGCCGCGACCCGCGGGTGGAGGCGGAGGGGGATGGATTGCGCTCCATCGTCCTGCAGCCGTTGCGCTACGGGACGCTGACGCTGGGCGTGCTGGAGCTGGCGCACCACCGGCCGCGCGCGTACGGCCCGGCCGAGGTGCGGTTGATCGAGCGCTTCGGGCGGCAGGTGGCGCTGGCGCTGCAGCTGGACTCGCTGGTGCGGCCGATGACGGTGAGCGCGGCGGAGATGGAGGAGCAGCTGCGCGCGCTGGGCGGGAGACTGTCCGAGCTGCGCGAGAGCGGGCACGGCGTGGCCGGCTACGCGGCCGAGATCCGTCGGCGCATCGACGACCAGGGGCGCCGCACCGCGCGCGGGCTGGACGCCACGGAGGCGCTCGCCGCCGCGGCCGAGGCCATATCGCGCGACGCGGGCGAGGCGGCCAGCGCGGGGAGCAGCGCGGGAGTGCTGGCATCGGAGAACCGCGCGGCCATGCGCGAGGCCATCGAGCGGCTGGTGGAGCTGCGCGACTTCGTGGACGAGGAGGCGACGGAGCTCCAGCGGCTGGCCCGCGCCTCGGACCGCATCTCCGACCTGGTCTCCACCATCGCCGACATTGCCGAGCAGACCAACCTGCTGGCGCTGAACGCGGCCATCGAGGCCAGCCGCGCCGGCGAGCACGGCCGCGGCTTCGCGGTGGTCGCCGACGAGGTGCGCAAGCTGGCCGACAGCAGCGGGCAGGCGGCGCTGAAGGCGCGGGAGATGGTGGAAGGGGTGCGCGCGCAGATGGGCTCGGCGCTCGGGCGGATGGAGCAGGGCGCCGCGCGCGTGGCCAACGTGGGCGAGCTGTCGCAGACGGCGCTGGAGTCGGTGGATCGCATCGTGGGCGCCGCCGCCGGATCGGCCGAGGTGACGAGCCGCATGGCCGAGCGCGCGCAGGAGCAGCAGGCGCGCGTCGCGGGGCTGAGGGACGAGATCGCCGCCGTCTCGCAGCTCGCCGCCGAGAACGGCGAGGGCGCCACCCGCGTGGCCGAGGCCGCCCGCGAGCAGGCCGAGACGCTGGCCGAGATCGAGCGCGCCGCCGCCGCGCTGGGCGAGGTGTCGGGGCGGCTGAACACCTACATCGCCAGGTTCAGCGCGATGACGTGAGCGGCCGTAGCGGGCATCGGCACGCTGCCACCGCGCGTGCGGGGAGCGCCGTCGGCCCGGATTCGGCGCACCGGACAAGGCGTCAGCAGAAACCCGGAAGTCGATCGCTCCGTACGGCGCACCGTCCCCCGTCGCCCGTCTTCTGTTTTCCGGAGTTCCCTCTTGACGTTCAACTCGCCGCTCTTCCTCTGGCTCCCGCTCCTCGCGGTCGCCGCGCACCTGGTCGAGGAGTTCGTCTGGCCAGGCGGCTTTGCCCGCTGGTACCGCGCCTACCGCCCGGAGCGCGCTGCGAGCGTGACGACCGTGTTTCTCGTCGCGGTCAACGCGGTGCTGGTCGCAATGGCCTTCGTGCCTCCGCTCCTCGGCCGAACGGCCGCCGGGGAGGCCTGGTGGCTCGTCGTTGCGGCCGTGGGCGCCGCCAACGCGTGCTTCCACCTGTGGGCCACCGTCCGCACCCGCACCTACTCGCCGGGGGTCGTCACCGGCGCGCTCCTGTATCTTCCGCTCGCCGCCCTCGGCGTGGTGGAACTGGTCGCACCCGGGCGGGCGAGCCTGCTGACGACCGCGCAGGCCATCGCCGCGGGTGTGGGCTTCCACGTGTGGTCGGCCTGGAACCATCGGCGGCGCGCGGCCGCGAGTCTCACCTGACGAATCGTTGCGGTCGACGGGGCTCCGCGGCCATCATCATCTGCCGGTCCTGCGGGCCGCTCCGCAGCGCGGCCGTATGGCCAGCGGGACGCCGCCTGTCGTGCGCTGCGCTGAAGTCGTCGGAGCGCGTCGTGGACGGCGCTGCCGGACGCGCGGAAGTCACGTCGTACGTGGCCGAGCGCGCGCAGGAGCAGCAGGCGCGCGTCGCCGGTCTCCGCGACGAGATCGCCGCCGTCTCCCAACGCGCCGCCGAGAACGGTGGGGGCGCCACCCGCGTGGCCGAAGCCGCCCGCGAGCAGGCCGAGATCGAGCGCGTCGCCGCCGAGGTCTCGGGGCGGCTGAACACCTGCATCGTGCGCTTCAGCGCGATGACGTGAGGCACTCGTCGATCGTCATGCCGAGGAATCGTCCCGTTCCTGCCCATCCAACACAGCAGGCTCTGCTTCCACTTACCCGCCAACCCACCGCACAGAACGATTTCCCATGCTTCGCAGAATCATCTTCCTTGCCGCGCTCCTCATGGTTCCGGGTTCGTTCGCCTCGCGGGTTTCCGCGCAGACCCGCGTCGAGGTCGTGGACCAGTCCGAGGATCCGGTCGGCCGGCGTCTTGTCTTCCGGGTGCGTGATGCGCTGAGGTCTTCTTCCGCGTTCGTCCTCGTTGGACAGGAGGGGACGCGGGTCAAGCTCCTCGTGGACTCCATGGACCGCTTCAAGGGCGAGTCGGAGACGGAGGGCGTCTCGACGATGTACGCGGTCGTCTGGACGCTGGTGTACGAGGAGGGGGGATCCACGCACGAGGAGTTCCTGGACGTGCGCATCGGTTACGCGGGCGAGCACACGCTGGCCGACACGGCCGAGGGCATCGTCGCGGACACCGACCAGCTCATCGAGTCGTACCGCAAGCATTAGCGCTGCCGAAGCGCACCGGCGGTGGTGGTGGGCGTCCGCTGGCAGAAGTGCTGGATGGCGCGCATGGCCGAGCGCGCGGACCGATCGAATTGACGGTACGGGATTTTGCAGGCGCTTGATGGTGGGGGCGGACGAGTGTTATCTGGATTGGGCCGATCGGCCATGCGCGCCCAATCGAGTGTTCGCCGGAATTCCGTCCACTGAACAACAAGTTAGGCCGCTGACGGTCCCCCTGGATCAACGGTAATGCACTTTCCGCGTGGTAATCGTCTCAGCGCCCTCGAGAAAAACGAATTGAAGCGACGGGCGTTGGAAATCGTGCTGGTGCTCTTCTATATCGAAGACCTAAAGGACTTCGTTGTTGAGTCAATTCGCGCAACCGACCGAGTTGCTGGCTTGGCCAACGGCGGCCGACTGCCACTCGCAACGAAGAATCTGTATAAGAAGGCTTGGGCAATCTTGGTCGACGCCGGCGTCTTGTCCCAGCAGGAATCGGATGAGATCCAGGAACTCGTTGATTATCGAAACGTCGTCGCTCATCAAACCGATGCCTTGACCGCTGACGTAGGTCGCTACACATCGTTGGGGGCAGACGACGATGCAGCGCGGTACAACCACAGCGCGTTAGAGCGAGTGCAGTACTTTCGCGAGAAGCTAGCTGCTGGTATGAGCAGGGAGTTCCTGCTCTCGGTTTCGTTCCGCGGACTCAACTTTGAAGCTGCCGAACGGACCTACCTCGAGGAACTGGCAATTCTCAATCGTAAACTCCGACGACAGATTGAAGTTGCTCGGTCGGAGACTGACCAAGCCAATGCTCAGATTCTCGAGCTGCGTCAATCCGACGTGCTTGGAAAGCTTGAGCCCGGGCATCCTGCCCAGATCAACCGCAGTGGTCAACTCACCGCCGAGGGCATCCACTGCTGCAGGGAACTGTTCATCGCTGGAGCTTCACCCTTTGTTGTCGCGCACCTCATGCGTCTCTCCCTTCGCGCAGCAACGAGACAGCATAAGTTATGGCTGGCGACGGCTAGGCCCGCAGCCGCAGCTTGACAATCGGCTGCAGGGGATGCGGGGCCGTCCATGATTTCGCGGACGATAGGCTGCGCGCCGGCCTCGCACCCCTGACCCTTGTCCGTTAGGCTGCTTTTCCAACGAGAACCCGGAAAGACGGGATGAGTCGTAATCCCTTTATCGCCCTGATCTGCTGGCTAGTCCTGGGTGCCGCAAACATCGCCTGTTCCGAGTCTACACCGGGATCACACGCGGGCACTTCTCACCGCCTGCAGAGCATCCCAGCCGGGATGTACCGCCTGGATCGTGAATCGTTCTTGCGCGATCGACACGGTCGTGAGATCCAAGACTCGATGCATACTCCCATGAACCCAGGTACACTCACCATTTTGCCGAACGCGGCGTACTCACTGGAGTTTGTTGAGAGTAATGGTTCCCATGATCGGACCGACGGCACCATCTCCATAGACAACGATACTCTGCGATTCACAATGCCAGATGGAATGAACGAGATAACGTCGGCAACCCGAGGACCGCGGGACGAATCGCTCCTGATGACAGTGGAGAGGCCCGGCGGGGTTAAGCTAAATTGGGTGTTCGTAAAAGTTAGGCGTGCTGGCGAGTAGGCCCTTGTTGCACGAATCTCCTGAGCAAGAAGCACCGCAGCCTATCAATCTATCAATCGGCTGCAGGAATGCGGGGCCGTCCATGTTTTCGCGGTCGACAGGCTTGCGCGCCGGCCCCGCACCCCTGCCCCTGATCCGATCCGCGGATCCGTCTCGATCCACATCATCTTCCCACCGGCTGTACTTCCTCATGCGCGCGATTCTGTCCATCACGCTCGGCGCCGTTCTGCTCGCGGGGTGCGAGAGCCCGGGAGAGCGGCGGCTCCGCACGACCGCCGACCGATTCGTCCAGCATTTCCAGACGGGCGACGAATCGCAGTACGCGTCGCTCCCCGGCTACGCGGATACGCTCCAGGCGCTCGCCACCCGCGTCCGCGCGGGAGAGTTCGCCGAGAAGGATGGGGACGCGTACGCCGCCGACCTGCTGTCGGGCGCGCGGCCGCAGGACGAGTACGCGCTGATGCGCGCCTTCATCATCCGCCAGCAGGCCCGGCAGGAGCCCCGGGTTCCGTCGCGGCCGAGGCGGGCCGACTCTCTCACCGCCAGCCGCGAACGGCTGGCCGCCGAGCAGCGCGCGCGGATGAGAAGCGCGCAGTGGGACGCATACGCGCGCAAGATGACCGAGTGCGTCCGCGCGCACCCGCAGCGCCGCGCAGGTCCGGACAGCGCGCGAACGGTGGAGATCCTGAATCCCGGCGTGGACTCGGTGCGGCCCCCGAACAGCCCGTGCCCGCGCGAGATCTCCGCGCCGCAGCCGTGACGTGACCGGCCCCGGCCCGCCCGTCAGCGCGGGAAGGCGGCGAGGCCGAGGGGAACGCGGCGCCAGGCGCGCCACGCCATCGACTCGCCGCGCGAGGGGCGGACGAGGAGCTGGCCGGGGCCTCCTGTGGCGATCCACGACGTTCCAGGTGCGATGCCGGGATGTAACGCCGTGTTGCAGAAGCGCCCCTGGCACGCTTCCCTCCAGCTTCCAGATCTCCAGCAACAACAATCGCTTACCGTAACGGCACTCTCGTGGACCGGAGGATGCGACGGCAAGGTGGGCGCACACACCAGTGCCACTTTCACCCCATCATCCCGGAGACAGATCGTGAAGAAGCTGAACCTGGACCTGAACGCGCTCGAGGTGGAGTCCTTCCAGACCTCCCGGCTGAGCAACTGGGAAGGCACCGTGCACGGGCAGGGCAACGTCACGGAGGGCGGAGACACGAAGTGCGGCGGCATCCACACGTGCGGCGAAGGCTGCCAGCCCACGGCCGGCGGTGCCACGAAGTGCGGCGGCATCCAGACGTGCGGTGAGGGCTGCCAGCCCACGGCCGGCGGTGCCACGAAGTGCGGCGGCATCCAGACGTGCGGCGAGGGCTGCAACGCGTGACGCAGGCGCCCCGCCCGGCACACGGTTGGGCGGGGCGGTAGCAACCACCGCCAGGTTTTACGCGGAGATGCCGAAGAACGGAGAACTGCGCCTGGCCGCAGTTCTCCGTTTTCTTCACATACGGCTTGACCATCGGCTGCAGGGCTGCGGAGCCGTCGATGATCTGGCCAACAAGGGCTGAGCGGCCCCGCACCCCTGCAATCATTTCTTGAGCTGGAGGTGAACACGCACGTCTTCGGCATGCCGCTTGACCCTCCGGCGCACCTGCGGCCTGACAATCGGCTGCAGCGGATGCGGGGCTGCCCGTGCTCTGGCCGACCACAGGCTTGCGCGCCGGCCCCGCACCCCTGACCCTTGGTGTTGTTAGGTCGCACGGATTGGGAACCATGAGGTGGCCAGTGAGATGGGAGGCACTCGAGCAGTGGGGTGGCGACGCCGCTCGCATCGAACCGCTCGCCGGCGGAGTCGCCAACGATGTGTGGAGCGTGCGCGTTTACGGGCACCTTGCGGTCGGTCGTCTCGGTGCCAGGAGCGACGCTGATCTCGCGTGGGAGACCCAACTCCTCCAACACCTCGCCCATGAAGGTCTGACCGTGCCGGTGCCGATCCCGACTACGGACGGCCGGCTGTTCGCCGACGGCCTGGTGGTGATGACCTGGGTGGAGGGCGGACCGCCCGAGACGGAGGCCGACTGGCGTCGCGTGGCGGACACGCTCCGCCAGCTCCACCGGTTGACGCAGGGCTGGCCGCAGCGCCCGGGGTGGCGATCGTCGGCCGACCTTCTGCACGCCGAGACCGGGACGAAGATCGATCTCGGCGCGATGCCGCCCGAGGGCGTTGCTCGATGCCGGGCAGCGTGGGCGCGGCTCGCCGGACGTCGGACCTGCGTCGTCCACGGCGACCCCAACCCGCGCAACATCCGCATGACCGCAGGTCGGGTCGCGCTGATCGACTGGGACGAGGCGCACGTCGACGTCCCCGACCTCGACCTGGTGCTGCCCCACAATGCCGCCGGTTTTGACGACGAGGCGCACGACATCGCCGCGCAGGCGTCGGCCGCATGGGAGGCCGCCGTCTGCTGGGACGACGAGTACGCGGTCAAGCGGCTCGCCGAAGTTCGAGCGGTCTGAGCAGCGGCGGCGAATCGGGAGACCGCACCCGAGGCTGGAGCTTTCGCTGCCCGGCGTGGCGACCGCCCGCTCCGAATACCGCCCGTTGCGGTACGGCTGGCTGGCTCGGCGCTGCACCCGACGACGCCATCACGGCCTGCGCGTCGACCGCGATGATTCGATGCGCCGGCTCGCGGGTGAGCGCCAGGGGTCGTCAGACTTCCCTGCCATCATCCACATCCAAATAAGCAACGTCCTCCGAAGCGGCGGGCTGCAGCCACGCGGACACGTCAGTCGCCGCGTCCGAGCAGCTGCCGCTTTTCGTCGCCGGTAAGCTCGGCCTGGGCCGGATTCCCACCAGGGCCGGGGAGTTCCCGCCTTTCAGCCCGTCTGGCCAGGGCCAGCGAACCAGCAGCGCAGACCGCGCTCGCCGTGGCGAGCGCGGGACCGAACACCAGGAACTCTCGCCACACGGCGTCTCCTCGAAGGGCCGCGCCGGCGACGAAGATCCCGGACAGCAGAAGGCCACTCACGGCACCCAGCCCCGCGAAGCGCGGAATCGACATGCGATCGAACCCGCGGCGGCCCCCGATCACCACGAGGATTCCGGAGAACAGGATGCCGGAAACAAAGCCGAGCGGAGCAAACAGGAGGGCGAACGGGAGGTCGGAGTAGAAACCGGGCACCCGCGCCAGCAGGATGCCCGCAGCAAACCCTGCCGCTGCCCAGGCGAGGCCCATCCCGATTGCCGCACGGATGCGTCGCCACCACCTCTTCATGCCTACCTCCGATGCTCGATCAGACGCGCTTGCCGCGTGCGGATGATAGAACGACAAGTACTTTGCGATGCAGAGTACGGCACGGACGGGCGGAGGTCAAGAGCGTCCTGCACCAAGTGTGACGAGGCCGTGGGTGCCAGTCCGTCGCGTGGCCTGACCCTGCTTGCAGGGGATGGCGGGCCGGACATACTCTCATTCGTGGCGTAGCCCGCCATTCCCTGAAGCCCCCCGTCAGGCACGCACCCAGTTCGACGGAGTTCCGTGGCTGATGACGCATCTCATCTGCCCCTGAATCCCATCGTTCGGCGGATGATCCGGGAGGACGGCGCGGCGATCATCCCCCGAACGCAGTTTCCACCCCTCGCAAGGAAACATCGCGATGTCGAAGGTTATCGCAATCATGTCCATGTCGCTCGACGGCTACGTCGCCGACCCCGACGACGGCGTGGCCGAAGTATTCGACTGGTACTTCGACTCGGGGGACGTGGAATTCCAGACCGGAGGGTCGGACGCCATGACGTTCAGGGTGTCCGGGCCGAGCGCCGGGCACCTTCGCGGTCTCTGGTCCGAGCTCGGTGCCGTGCTCACCGGCCGGCGCACGTTCGAGGTCGCCCACGGCTGGGGCGGAAATCACGCCTGGGGACCCGCATTCGTCCTCACCCACCACGTCCCCGACGGATGGCCGCGCCCCGGCTCGACGGTCCACTTCGTGACCGACGGCATCGAAAGCGCCGTGAGCCAGGCCAGGGCCGCCGCCGCCGGGAAGTCCGTCGCGGTCCACGGCGCCGACACCATCCAGCAGTGCCTGAATGCCGGCCTTCTCGACGAGATCCACGTCGACATCGCGGCGGTGCTTCTCGGCTCCGGAGTGCGGCTCTTCGACCACCTCGCCGGCACGCCGGCCGTCCTCGGCAACCCGGCGGTGATCCCGGGCGTCGGCGTTACACACCTGCGTTACCCGGTGCGCAGGGCGTAGTCCTTACCCCTACCGCGTGGACGCGGAGGCGTGGAGAAAGCTCTCTCCTGTCTCCGCGGTCCTGTTCTTCCCGGCCTCTCGCCCTTCCCACAGGATCTTCTTGCTTTTCGAATCGGGGCCGAGCATTGTTCGCCCGCCGGTTCTGGCGATCGGCGGTGCCACTTTCCATTCCATCATCCGGAGGAAGATCATGAACAAGCTGAGGCTGGAGCTCGACGCGCTGGAGGTGGACTCCTTCGATACCTCGTGGCTGGAGAACTGGGAAGGCACCGTAAACGGCGCGCAGGACAAGGTTTCCGGCGGGGCGAACACGCAGTGCGGCGGCGTCCATACGTGCGGCGGCGGCTGCCAGGTTTCGGGCGGCGGTGCCACGCAGTGCGGCGGCGTGCAGACGTGCGGCGGCGGCTGCCAGGTCTCGGGCGGCGGTGCCACGCAGTGCGGCGGCGTGCAGACGTGCGGCGACGGCTGCAAGGCGTGACGCAGGCGTCCCGCCCGGACCACGGGCGGACGGGGCGGCCGTAACCACTGCCGGTTCACGCGGAGACGCGGAATACGGAGAACTGCAGCTGGCCGCAGTTCTCCGTTTTCTTCGCGCGGCCTGACGATCGGCTGCAGCGGATCCGGACCGTCCATGATCTCGCGGACGAGGCGCCGAGCGGCCCGCACCCGTGCCGCACCGGGCGACACGGCCGTCTCACCTGCACATCGGAGAGTGTCGAACTTGGATACGCGCTTGACCCTCGGGGCATTTACGCCGACCGAGTTGCTCGATGCAATGGCGACCGTCATGCCCGCCGAAGTCATGGAATTGTATCGCTCCGAACTGAGCGATTTCTCCGACGCCGCGGCGCGGATGTCGATTACGGACGGAATGCTGTTGATCCTGGCGGACCCAGCCGGCTACTTAGCCAAGCTGCGCAGCGAGTTCGAGAACCAAGGGCCGCCATCCGGCGGGTAAACGACCGGCGCACTCACCGCACGAACGCCTCGCGCACCCCACCATCCACCGCGATCATCGCCCCCGTCGTGCGCGACGATCTGTCTGAGGCGAGGAACAGCACCGCCTCGGCCACGTCCTCCGCGCGCACCTCAACGCCCAGCAGCGTGCGGCCGCGGTAGACGTCCTCCAGCTTCTCGGGGTCCACGCCGTAGGCCTTCGCGCGCTCCTGGCGGATGTCGCTCCACAGGTTGCTGCCGCCGAAGATGGCGTCGGGGTTGACCATGTTCACGCGCACGCCGATAGGGCCCGCCTCGATGGCCGCCACGCGCGCCAGCTGCGCCTCGGCGGCCTTCGACGCGCTGTAGGCCACGAAATCCTTCCCCGGCGCGGTCACGTTCTTGGTCGCCACGAACACCAGCGCGCCGCCCAGCCCCTGCCGCCGGAAGTGCCGCAGCGCCGCGCGCGTCACCAGGAAGTGCCCGGTCGCGTTCACGGCCAGGCTCCGCTCCCAGTCCGCCAGCTCCAGCGCCTCGATGGGCGCGCAGTGCGCCATCCCCGCGTTCGACACCACCACGTCCACGCCGCCGAAGTCGAGCACGGCCTGCTCCAGCGCGTCGGCCACGTCGTGCTCGCGGGTGACGTCCAGGCGGTGCGCCACGGCTGTGCCAGCGCCCTCGCGCGCCGCGATCTCGTCGGCCACGGCCAGCGCGCCGTCGTCGTTCACGTCGGTGACCACCACGTGCGCGCCGGCGGCGGCCAGGGTGTGCGCGATGGCGCGGCCCAGACCGCTGGCGGCGCCGGTGACCAGCGCCACGCGCCGCGCCAGCTCGCGCTCGGGCGGGGCGATGGTGAGCTTGTACAGCTCCAGCGGCCAGTACTCGGCGCGGAACTGCTCCTGCTCGGCCAGCGAGCGGTAACCGCCCAGCGTCTCGGCGCCCGCCATGATGCCGATGGTGTGCAGGTAGATGTCGCGCGCCAGCCCGGCCGACTTCGCGTCCTTCCCCGCGGTGAACATCCCCACCCCCGGCACCAGCACGATCCGCGGCGCCGCATCCTGCACCGCCTCGTCCGTCCGCCAGCGCGCGACGTAATCCCCATAGTCGGCCCGATACTTCTCCAAGGCCGCGGCGAAATTCCGCGCGATCGCATCCACATCCCCCACGTCATCCACATCTACCCAGAGGGGATGGACTTTCGTCGTGAGGATGTGGTCCGGCGTCGCCGCGCCCGCCGCCGACGCGGTCCGAGCGCGGGCGGAGCCGGCGAACGCCAGCACGTCCGGCGCGTCGGTGTAGCGGAGGATGACGCGCTTCTCGGCCGACAGCGCGCCGCGGATGACGGGCGCCAGCGCGGCGGCGACGCGGCGGCGGTCGTCGGCGTCCAGCGCGTACCGCGGCTCCGCGGCGAAGACGGCGGACGGCTCGCGCGCCTCCACGTACTCCCGCGCGCGCTCGACGAGGGCGAGGTGGCGCTCGTACGCCTCCTCGGGCGACGATCCCCACGTCACCAGGCCGTGGTTCAGCAGCACGAGGCCGGGCGCGCCGGGATTGGCCCGCACCGCCGCGCCGACCTCCTTCGACAGCAGGAAGCCGGGGCGGCGATACGGGATGCGCAGCACGTCCGCGCCCAGCGCATCATCCAGCACCGCATGGGGATCGGGGGTGTTGATGAGCGCGAGGAGGGCGTCGGCGTGCGAGTGGAAGACGGCGGCGGCGGGGATGAAGGCGTGCAGCAGGGTCTCGATGGACGGCCGCGGCGCGCGCGGGTCGGTGAGGGTGCGCGCGAGGTAATCGACCATCTCCTCGTCGCTCATGTCGGCGCGATCGAAGAGCGGGAGCACGTCGTCCAGCCGCACGCCCGCGAAGTCGCCGCGCTTCGCCGAGGCCAGGTCCGAGCCGGAGCCCTTCACCCGCAGCACCGCCACGGGGCGCCCGGCGACGTCCGTCTCCCCCAGCTTCACCGAGGTGTTGCCGCCGCCCTTGAGGACGAGCGACGGGTCCGCGCCCAGCCGGCGCGACCACGCCACCAGCTCGTCCACGGCGTCGGCCGGGCCGGCGTACAGCGGGGCGAGGGCGGGGAGGGTGATGGCGGATTCAGTGCTCGACATGGGCGATTCGGATCGGTGATGGAGATGGAGACGGGATTCGGTGGAGATACGGCCGGAGCGTTCCCGCTACCCCCGCGGGCCCTCTCCCTGGCCGATCCGGCGCGACCCGTCGCGCCCCGATCAGCCTGTCCCTCCCCCCAAACGCCTGGGGAGGGATGGGGGCTGCGGTGCGCCCTGCACGGTTCAGCTCACTCGGCGGACGGCAATGTGCCGGTCGCGCGCCCTGATGCCGGGGGAGCAGTCCCGCAGGGACTTTGTGCTGTTGTTGCCCGCCAATTCTATTGGCGGTTCAGGCCGGCCGCCGCAACCAGCTCCGAGCTCTCGCGCGCCGACGGGATCTCGTCGCGCTGCAGCACGCCGCGATCGGTGATGTAGCTCGTGACCAGGCGCGCCGGCGTCACGTCGAACGCCGGGTTGCGCGCGGGCGAGCCGGGCGAGGTCACGCGGATGCGGCGGATGGTGCCCTGCTCGTCGGGGCCGGCCTGGTAGTGCACCTCGTCCTCGGAGCGCTCCTCGATGGTCACGCCCGCGCCGTCCGCCGTTTCCGCGTCGAAGGTCGAGGGCGGCACGGCCACGTGGAAGGGGATGCCGAACTCCCTGGCGCACACCGCCTTGGCCAGCGTGCCCACCTTGTTGACCACGTCGCCGTTGGCGGCCACGCGGTCGGCGCCGACGATGACGAGATCGACTTCGCCGCGGCTCATCAGGAACGCGGCGGCGTTGTCGGCGATCACCGCGTGGGCGATTCCCTCGCTCCCCAGCTCCCACGCGGTCAGGCGGGCGCCCTGCGCGCGCGGCCGCGTCTCGTCCACCCACACGTGCAGCGAGCGCCCCCGCGACGCGGCGACGTAGACCGGCGCCAGCGCGGTGCCGTAGTCCACCGTGGCCAGCCAGCCGGCGTTGCAGTGCGTCAGCACCCGCGCGCCGTCGCCGATCAGCGCCGCGCCGTGCTCGCCGATGCGGCGGCAGCTCTCCACGCTCTCGTCCGCGAACGCCTGCGCGGCCGCGAGCGCCGCGTCGGCGGGGGAGCCGATGGCGGACTCGGCGGCGCGCCACGCGTGCTCGATCCCCGCGAACAGGTCGCGCGCCGTGGGCCGCGTGGCGGCGATGCGGTCGCGGGCCTCGCGCGCGTACGGCCACGGGTCGCCCGCCGGCGCCTCGGCGAACGCCTGCGCGACCGCGAACGCGCCCGCGGCGCCGATTGCCGGGGCACCGCGCACCACCATCTCCCGCACGGCGCGCGCGGTGTCGCGGTGGGTGCGGCAGTCGGCCACGGCGAACTCGAACGGCAGCCGGTTCTGGTCGATCAGCCGCACCACGCCGTCTTCCATCCAGATGGTGCGGTACGGAGTTCCCTTGACGCGCATGCGTACGGCTGCGGTGACGGGTGAGTCGGGTTCGCGGACCCGAAGTGTCGCGACGAACGGCCGCGGTGGCAAGCGGCCGCGAGCGCGGCGGGTGGCGCCGCTTCCCGGTGCTCCCGGAGCGGGAGCATTTCGGAGCTTACGAGATTTGGTGGCGGATAATATGTTTACCGCGAGGCGTTGTCGACCCCCTCCATCGTGGAGCGGGGGAACTTCGCCTCGAGGGGCGCGGGAGTCGTGCGGCGTCCGCACCGGGTCCTGGACCTTCGTGGCTCGCGCAACGCGCGAGCCCGCATCCACTTATCCACATCGGGAGACGAACGAATGCAGAAGCTGACGCTGGACCTCGACACGCTGAACGTGGTTTCGCTGCAGGCCTCCGACCCGGCAGACCCGCAGTGGTCCATCACGGTCACGAAGCCCACCGCCGAGCCCAGCTACTGCTGCGATACCGGCCAGGCGATGTGCTGGTAGGGACGAGGAGGGTGGCGTCCGCTCGCGCCCCGGCTCCCGAGCCGCCGGGTGAGAATGCGGGGCCGCGTGCTTCGTGGTGAATTCGACATCGAAAAGATGGACTCACGCAGAGACGCAGAGACGCAGGGAATACCTCTCTGCGTCTCTGCGTCTCTGCGTGAAAACCAGTCTTTCCTTTCGGGGGATCAGCGGTTGTCCGCGGTTCTTTCCTCTTCGCGGAGCCGCTTCAGCCCTCGGCCTCCACCACGCGGGTGATGGCGGGGAGAGATGGTCCGGCGCGCGGCCGCCGCATCGCGCCCTCTCCGGCCGGCCGAGGCCGTCCACCTCTCCCGTACCGGGAGAGGTAGCTCGCGAGCATCACCGGCACACGGAAGCATTCGTGTCGCCGGCGTTTGCAGGGTGCGCCGATGCTGGCCGGCCCCCTCGCCCGGTACGGGAGAGGGCGAGCGCTCTCAGGCGCGGAAGAGGGCGGCGCGGATGCAGCCGAAGCGCACCGCCGTTCGAGCCACGGCCATCGCGATCGTCCCTCACACCCGCCTTCTGCTCAAATCCTTCAGCATCACCCGCGCGGCGTTGCGGCCGCTGGCGCCCATGATGCCGCCGCCGGGATGGGTGCTGGCGCCGGTGATGTACAATCCCTTCAGGTGCGTGCGGTAGCCGGCCATCCCCGCGAACGGCCGCAGCGCGAACATCTGGCTGACGCTCATCTCCAGGTGCATCACGTTGCCGCGGTGCAGCCCCAGCTCGCGCTCCAGCCACACCGGGTGCTGGAACAGGCTCCCCACCACCTTCTCCCGCGTCCCCGGCGCGTACCGCTCGAAGGTATCGAGGATCGTATCCGCGACGGCGGGCCCGATCTCGTCCCACGTCTTCCCGCCGGAGAGCTCGTACGGATAGTACTGCGCCCAGAGCCACAGCACCTCGCCGCCGGGCGGGGCCAGCGAGTCGTCCACGGCGCTGAAGGTCATGGCGACGAGCGGCGGGTCGCGGGTGGGCTCGCCGCGCAGGTAGTCGGCGTACGCGGCGGAGATCTGCGCGCGGTCGCGGCAGATGAGCTGCAGCGCGATCCGCGCGTCGGCGCCGGGATGCGCGGCGTAGCGGACGGGCTCGCGCAGCGCCAGGCGCAGGATCGCCCCGAAGCCGTTGCCGGCGCGCATCCCCTCGGCGGCGGGCGGGCGGTGCTCCGGCGGCAGCAGGCGCCCGAACGTCTCCAGCGCGTGCGTGCCGCTGACCACCGCGCGCGCCGTCACCGTCCGCCCGCCGGTCACGATCCCCACCGCGCGCCTGCCGTCCACGAGGATGCGGTCGACGGGGGCGGACGTGTGCACCTCGCCGCCGTGCGCGCGGACATGGGCGGCCAGCGCCTGCGTCAGCATCCCCGAGCCGCCGCGCGGCCGCGCGATGCCGCCCTCGTGGTAGAGCGGCTGCCAGAGGAGGAAGGGCGCGCTCATCGGCTCCGTGGGCGGCGGGCCGGACTGCGCGGCCATCCACACCAGCGGCGCCTTCAGCTTCTCCTGCGTCAGATATCGATCGACGACCTCGCCGTACGGCGACAGGATCGTCCCCAGCGCGCGCTTCCAATCCCCCTGCACGGCCTTGCCGAACACCATCTTCCGCCCCAGCTCGAACGGGCTGGGCACGCTCAGGAACAGGTCGCGCACCATCCGCGCGAACGGCGTCCACTCTTCGATCAGCCTGCGATAGCGCTCGCCCTCGCCCGGCCACTTCCGCTCCAGCCCGTCCACGGTGCGGCCGAGCGAGCGGTGGATGAAGAGCGAATCGCCGTCGGGGAAGGGGGAGAAGAAGAGCGGATCGAGGTCGATGTATTCCAGCCCGAAGCGCTCCAGCCCCAGCTCGGCCACGATGGGCGCCAGGCGGATGAGGATGTGCGCGCTCCCGCCGATGTCGAAGCGGTAGCCGGGGACGATCTCCTCTGTGGCCACCGCGCCGCCCGCGATGTGCCGCCGCTCGAACACGCCGACGCGGTAGCCGGCCTGCGCCAGGTATGCCGCCGTCACCAGCGCGTTGTGCCCCGCGCCGCAGACCACGACGTCGTAGTCGGGATTGGAGATGCGCGTCACGATGCCGCAACGGGGCGGGGGAGACGCGATGCCGAGCGAGCCGGACGGTAGATGACGGCGATGAGGCCGACGACGACCAGCAGGTTGGTGACGAGGAAGAACAGCGCCTCCTCCACCGGCAGCCCGAGGATGAGGATGCCCATGCTGAACCGCCGGTCGATGGACCAGATGCCGAGCCGGATGGCGACCACGTCCGCGACCCAGAGATAGACCGTCGGCGCCGCGAGCCCGAGCAGGTACGCGCGCCGCCGCGCCCACACCTCCGCGCCCGCCCACGCCCACAGCCCCGCGAGCACGGGCGAGGCCCAGACGAGGATCAGCCGCAGATACGTCGCCCGCGGCTCGGTCAGCGCCACCCACGCGGCGATGCCCGCCGCCAGCCACAGCCCCGCCGCCGTCCACCGCGCCACCTCCGGTGCGAGCGGCATCTTCCTCCTCCTCCTTGGCTCAGCCAACGACTCGGGAAGGGGGATGATTCGACCGGCTCGCGAGCCTCGACTTCCCTCGATCTCCATCCCCTCCTCATCCCCCGTGACCAGCAGCATCGCGTAGAACCACAGCCCGGTGAGGATCGGCTGCAGGATGAAGAACAGGTACTCCTCGACAGGCACGTAGCCGATCACGCCGACGACGCGGTCCGCGCCGTAGCGTCACACGCCGCGCGCGACGAGATGGTTGTCCCACGGCGTCGTCCAGGCGAGCGCCAGCGCCGCGACCGCCGCCAGCGCCCACCCCGCGCGCCGCGGCAGCCGGTGCCGGCGCGGCGCCACCCAAGCCGCCAGCAGCGCGATGGGCGGGAGGATGAAGACGGCATGGAAGGCGAGATAGGTCAACGGCTCTCCGCGCTGGATTCGGTGCTCATCGACGGAATTCGGTGGTCATCGCGGGACTCGGTTCGGCGCGTGTCCGTCGCATCGCGCCCTCTCCGGCCGGCCGAGGCCGTCCACCTCTCCCGTACCGGGAGAGGTAGCTCGCACGCATCACCGACACACCGAAGCATTGGCGCGATCACAGGTTGCAGGGTGCACGGATGCTGGACAGCCCCCCTCGCCCGGTACGGGAGAGGGCGAGCGCTCTAAGGCGCGGGGAGAGGGCGGCGCGGGAGCCGGCTTCGCTCACCGCCGCTCGCCAGCACTGATAGACAGCACCGATCCACCTCACACCCCGACGACTACCCGCCTGCGCTCCATCCCCGCCAGCTCCACCGGCTTCTCCGGCCGCGGCACGATGCGCTCCAGCACCTTCGCGGAGCAGAGCACGCCGGGAACGCCGCCGCCGGGGTGCGTGCCGGCGCCCACGAAGTACAGGCCGGCGACGTCGTCCGACTGGTTGTGGTAGCGGAACCAGGCGCTCTGCGTCAGCACCGGCTCGGGGCCGAACGCGGCGCCGTCCACCGAGCGCAGGTCGCGCTCGAACTCGCGCGGCGTCAGCGTCAGCGAGGTCGCGATGCTGCCGCGGATCCCCGGGAGAAGGCGGCGCTCCAGCTCCTCCATCACCCGCTCGAAGTAGGGCCCGCGCTCGCGCTCCCAATCCACCCCGCCGCGGTTGTTGGGGACGGGGGACAGCACGTAGAAGGTCTCCCGCCCCGGCGGCGCCAGCGACGGGTCGGTGCGCGTGGGCGCGTGCACGTAGAGCGAGAAGTCGTCGGCCAGCACGCGGCGGCGGAAGATGTCGTCCAGCAGCCCGCGGTAGCGCTCGCCGAGGACGATGGTGTGGTGCGCGATCTCGGGATATTGCCGCGTGCTGCCGAAGTAGCCCACGAACAGGCTCATCGACTGGCGCACGCGGGCCACCCGCGCGTCGCTGTGCCGCGGACGGTGCTCCGGCGGCAGCATCCGCGAGTAGACCCAGCTCGGGTCCGCGTTGCTGACGACGAGCGACGCGGGAATCGTCTCGCCGCCGGCCAGGCGCACCCCCGCCGCCCGGCCGTTGCGGACGACGATCTCCTCCACGGGCGCGTTCATCCGCACCTCCACCTCCATCTCCCCCAGCAGGCGGACGAGAGCGTGGACGATGGCGGTGGTGCCGCCCTTCGCGAACCACACGCCCCACTTCCGCTCCAGCCAGTGGATGAGCAGGTAGATGGAGGTGGTGGTGAACGGGTTGCCTCCCACCAGCAGCGGCTCGAAGGTGAGCGCGCGCCGCAGGCGCTCGTCCTTGATGTAGCGCGCGACCAGGCCGTGCACGGTGCGGAAGCTTTCCAGCCGCATCATCTGCGGCAGCACGCGCAGCATGTCGGAGAGGCGCCCGAACGGCTGGTCGGCCAGCTGCGTGTAGCCCACGTCGAAGATGCGCTCGGCGTGCGCGGCCAGGCGCCGGTAGCCGTCCACGTCGCGCGGGCTGAGGCGGCGGATCTCGGCGATCAGCCGCTCCTCGTCGCCCACGTAGTCGAAGGTGCTGCCGTCGTGGAAGAGGATGCGGTAGAAGGGGTCGACGGGGACGAGCTCCACGTAGTCCTCCATCCGCCGCCCCGCCGCCGCGAACAGCTCCGCGAGCAGGTACGGCGCGGTGATGACGGTGGGGCCGGCGTCGAAGGTAAAGCCGTCCTGCCGGAACACGCGCGCGCGCCCGCCGGGCTGGTCCAGCGCCTCGAGCACCACCACGCGCCATCCCATCGCGCGCAGCCGCACCGCCGCCGCCAGCCCCCCGAAGCCGCTCCCGATCACCACCGCCGTCTCGCTCATCTCGCCTCGTCGTCTTCCAGCCAGGAAAGAACTTGTTTCAGGATGAAACTCCTCCCGGGGCGTGAGGCCCAGTCCAGCATCGCGTCGCGCGCTGAAGCTTCCCCTCGATGCGTTTTCCCCCTCCCCCGCGGAGCGGGCGGAGGAGCCGGGGAAGCAGGGTGCCCTCCACAGCGAGCCGAAGCCTCTCCTCGCGCTGAGGTCTCCCCCTCCCCCAGGCAGTTGCAAGGGCCGGGGACATGGGTAACACCCGTTCGGAGAGATGGGTGACACTTCCGACCGGGGATGAAGGCGCGCCGCGGCGCGCCTTCATCCCCGGTCGAGCCGGGCCGTTCCGGCCGCCAATTCCAGCACCGCGATCCTC